>CAYRGP010000029.1:4533-6860 GCA_964423995.1 uncultured Candidatus Saccharibacteria bacterium | reverse complement strand
GAGAGATTCTGTTCGCCGACGGCATAAGCGGGAGATAATTCGTTCGGATCATCTACTAGATGCCAACCTTCGCCCACAGAGTAACCAGCCTTGTCCGGAATCTCCGGAAGGGTGATCTTAGTAGCACCTGTTAAATAGGTAAAGCCAAGATCGCTAAGCTCGGTCGTGCCGTCATAGAATGTGACCTTATAGGACCGCACAAACCTGGCGGTCAGGCCAGTGTCTGCTGCAATACTAGGGTCGAACGTAACATCCAAAGTCGCAGTGGTCTTGTCGCCACCAGTTGCGTACCAACCTAAGAAATCGTAGTCTTCTTTGACCGGATTAGGAAGGTTGATAGGGAGCTCGGAAGCAACAAACTTGTACGTAGCACTGCTGCTGCCAACGGTAAATCCCAAAGCCTCTAGCTCCGCTATAGAATTCCCACTAATACCAGTCAACCTAGCGAGGGTCAACGTGTATTCCTGGGCAAAAGTAGCGGTGTAACTAAGGTTGTCGTCAATATCGCCCGCTTCGAGTACTATGGTTGTAGCATCTTCTGTGTTGATATCACCATCGTCCCATGCCATGAAGCGATAGTTAGTTTTCTCGATGGCCGGGATAGTGAGACTATCTTCGATAGTCTTGGTAACTGTAGCCGTATCACCATTTACGGTGAAGCCCAAGTTCTCCAGAGCGTCAATCGAATCATCATCGATTCCGGTCAAACCGTCAAGGGCGATAGTGCGAGGGATGATAGTGTACTTCGCGTAGAACGTTAAGGCTTGCTCGTCGCTGCTGGTAGTAATACCAAGAGTCTCGAGCTCCAAATCGCCAGCCGTATAAACTGTAGGCGAGACGCCTTCATCTCCTGCCCAAATCCAACCATTCTTCTCGAAACCGGTTTTATCCGGTAAATCCGGAAGAGTAATCTTCTCTGCGCCAGTTAGGTAGGTGAAGTTGTAATCGTCTCCAGCAATCTGGACCGCGCCGTCAAAGAAAGTGACGGGGTACGACCGCACAAAGCTAGCAGTATAGCTAAGGTTATCCGTTACGTTGTTAGGGGTAATAGTGACATTCTTAGTCGCCGCGCTCGGGTCATTGCCTGCATACCAGCCAATGAAATCATAGTCGTCCTTGACCAGATTAGGCAGGGTAAAAGCGAGGTCAGTGCCGATAAACTTCTTTGTGGCATTGTCACCGCTGACCGTGAACCCTGAGCCCGTCAGAGCGCTGAGCGAATTCTCGCTGACTCCGCTCAGCCCAGAAAGGGTAAGGGTATACTCTCTCTCGAAAGTAGCGGTGTACTCAAGATCGCTAGTGATAGGAGTATCATCAGGCCCTAAGACTATTGCCGTAACCGGCTCAGATGAGGCGCCATCGCTCCAGGTAATGAAACGATAATTGTCTTTTTCCATAGCCGGGATAGTGAGACTATCTTCGACAGTCTTGGTGATTGTAGCCGTAAGTGTTGTAGGATGGTCTACATCATCTGGTGTGATAGTGAAACCTAAGCCTTCTAGAGCGCTAAGCGAATTCTCGCTGACACCAATCAGCCCTTTAAGGGTGATAGTACGATCAATCGGGGTGTACTTAGCGTTGAAGACTAGGTTAACATCATCTTCTTCGCTCTCAATACCGATAGTAGAAAGAGAGAGAGAAGCGCCAGGCTCATGCGGAACGGCTCCAGTGTCGCCTTCTAAGACCCAACCATTTTTATTGTAGTAGTCTTTGTCTGGCAATGCTGGCAAAGTAATTTGCGTAGCTCCCTTTAAATAGGTGAAATTAAGCGTATCAAGCTCAGTCTCGCCGTTCATAAAGGTAACTGTAAACTCTTGTTCGAAAACAGCTGCGAAACTCATATCGCTATCGATGTCTCCTGCTTCAAGCGTGACAGTAGTGCCGTCATCCGTGCCAGAATCGTTATCGTCCCATTTTATGAATCGATAACCATTCTTTTCGATAGCCGGAATGGTCAGAGAGTCATCGGCAGTCTTTCCTGCTGTAGCTTCATCGCCATTAACGGTAAATCCTAAATCTTCCAGAGCATCAATTGAATTTCCACTGATGTCAGTCAACCCAGTAAGAGTAATAGTATGTTCTACTGCTGACCAACTAGCTCCGAGCGAAACAGTATTACCGACAATAGCGTCGAAAAGATCGCTATTCAGGGCGGTAATTGCGTCCGTGATCGGGTGTTCTGCGTCTACAAACTCGGTGGTCTCCCCAGATAAGAACCAACCGCCAAAATTGTGCTCGGCGTCATAGGTGGGATCGTTTAGGGTAACTTCCCCATCTGTGGCTTTCCAAGCCGTAGGGTTGGGCGATTCTGGAGCGGTACCGCCATT
>CAYRGP010000029.1:0-4433 GCA_964423995.1 uncultured Candidatus Saccharibacteria bacterium | reverse complement strand
CATCTGTGGCTTTCCAAGCCGTAGGGTTGGGCGATTCTGGAGCGGTACCGCCATTTGTGGTGTAGCTGATAGCATAGGTGTCAATCTCGAACTCAGAGAATGTGATTGCGCCTACGTTGTCTGCCGGAATCACGTAAGTGCTACTACCATCATAGAGATTACCTTCGTCGTCTGTCCAAACAACAGCTTTGTTGGTCTCAGACGCAGAGGTCACAGTGTCGGGCAGAACAATATCCTGCGACACCGTAGCGTTGTAGGTGTAGCTCGTCGTAGCTCCGGTAGGAACAGGATCGAGCACATCACCGTCAACGTCTAAATAGTTGATGTCGTAGGTAGCTGTTGTCCAATTCGCAACAAAGATTAGATCCTGCGTCAGACCCGTAGTATCAAGACTCGTGACCTTATTACCGATCTTCTCATTAGCTGTAGTGCCAATCGCATAGACATCCCAACCCTCTAACATCTTGCCATGAGGCGTGTCGTCCTCCGTCGGGACAGGCTCAATTTCGCCAGTCTCTACAGTGTAAGACTCTACACCACCAGACACATTAATCAGGGCGTCCGGAGAAATCTGATCGAGGCTAGTAACGGTCTCCAATCCTTCGTAAGCGTTACAATAGGAAACGCTCGCGACTGCAACCGGAGAGCCATAGATAGCCTGAAGATTAGCTACACCGGCTGTAAAATCGCTCGAGGAAAGAGACGTAACCATGTTGTCTGGGTTTCCTTCAAGCGCCCAACCGACAAATTCGTCGTATCCGGCTTTCGGTGTAACGTCACCTGCCCCAATTAGAGCGTACCCATCAGTTTCGTCGATATCCCCGGCGTCGAGACCATCATAAAGAAGGTCCTTGACCTCGGGATTCTGGAAAAGGGTCGCTGTTGAGGTAGGCTTTCCTTCGTCGAAATCGTAGGCGATAGTATAGTCATTGTAAACAGCGGAGAATGTGTATACCTCTCCACTATGATCAATACTAACCAACGCTTCAAGCGGGACGTTACTTCCTGCAACCCAGCCACCATCGGAGCTATCCCAGCCGATAAACTGCTTGCCTGTTGGCAATTTGTCCGGCTCTGGTAGGAGCGCGACAGTAGCGCCTTCCGATATTTCGGTTTCGCTCTTGGCTGTGTATGTATGCGATTCTGAGTCGTAAGTGTAACCATCTGGACCAGGGTCGTCATACGAAGCATCTGCGCCGATGTCGAACTTGAAAGTAACCGTTGCTACCGGAATAGCAAATGCCACCGTCGGTATCGAGCCGAGAGAAACTACAAAAGTTACAATTGTTGACAGTAAAACTGCCAAGGTTCTACGCAATGATTCAATTCTTCCGTACTTCTTCATATAAAAACCTCTCTTTCGAACAAACAACTGTGCAACTTGAGCCTTGATTTAATTCATCACCTCCTTGTAGGCTTCTAACTTCTTTTCGTTAACTCATCTTGTTAAACTACGTGTCTTTTCCCTCAAAAAATAATGCGTGAAAGACATCTTGTCTATTGTAGGCTATTTAATCCTAAATGTCAAGAAGGACATAACGAAAAAGGACTTTTTAAAAAGCCCTTTTTCTGATAAATTCTGCCGCTAAAAGCTATTTTGCGTTACGCTCGGCGATGATTTCCTGAGCGACATTCGGCGGAACTTCCTCGTAAGCAAAGAGCTCCATCGAGGAGGCCGCGCGACCCTGGGACATCGAGCGAAGATCAGACGTGTAGCCGAAGAGGTTGGCGAGCGGACAGAAAGCCTTGATGAGCTTGGCACCGCCGGCGATATCTTCCATGGCATCGATGCGGCCACGACGAGCGTTAATATCGCCGATCACGTCACCCATGAATTCCTCTGGAGTGGTAACTTCTAGTTTCATCACTGGCTCAAGGAGAACCGGAGAAGCCTTCGCGATTCCCTCACGGGTAGCAAGCGAGCCGGCGAGTTTGAAGGCGAGCTCGGAAGAGTCGACATCGTGGTAAGAGCCATCGTAGAGCGTGGCCTTAACATCGACCACTGGGTAACCGGCAATCACGCCGCCATTTAAGGTCTCTTCTACACCCTGTTGGACAGGCTTCCGGTATTCTTGAGGGACGACACCGCCTTTAATCTGGTCAATGAACTCAAAGCCCTTGCCCGGCTCATTCGGCTCAAACTTAATCCAGACATCACCATACTGACCACGACCACCGGATTGTTTGATGTGTTTGCCCTGAGCCTCGGCAGTACCCCTAATCGTCTCGCGGTAGGCAACCTGCGGAGCGCCAGTGTTGGCCTCTACGCCATGTTCCTTATTGAGGCGGTCGATAATAATCTCGAGGTGCAACTCGCCCATACCGGAGATGATAGTCTGGCCGGTCTCCTCGTCGGTGTGGACGCGGAAAGTCGGGTCTTCCTCGGCGAGCTTCGAGAGGCCGAGCGCCATTTTCTCTTGGTCGGATTTAGTTTTCGGTTCGACGGCAATCGAAACTGGCGGCTCTGGGAATTCAATACTTTCTAGATGGATAGGATGGGCTGGGTCACAGAGAGTGGTACCAGTGGTGGTATCCTTCAAACCGACCACTGCGGCGATATCGCCGGCGGTAACCTCGGAAATTTCCTCACGCTTATCAGCGAACATCCGAACGATACGGCCGACACGCTCTTTGTTACCGGTAGTAGCATTCAAAATGTAAGAGCCGGATTTCAGGACACCAGCGTAAACGCGGATGAAAATCAATTTCCCCACGAATGGGTCGGTCGCAATCTTAAAGGCGAGAGCGGTGAGCGGCTCGGAATCATCGGCTTTCCTGATGATTTCGTCGCCGGTCTTCGGATCGGTGCCGACAATCTGGCCCTGATCACGATCGAGCGGAGATGGGAGGTAATCGGCGCAGAGGTCGAGAACTTTCTCGACAATCACGCCACGGCCATCGCCGCCGGTGACGAGGAAGAAATCGCCGTCTAGGACACGCTTTCGCAAAGCCTTCTTTAGCTCTTCCTCAGTAATGGCATCCTCGCCCTCGGAGAAGAATTTCTCCATCAGAGCCTCGTCAGCCTGGACGGCCTCCTCGACAAGCATGGAGCGAGCATTTTTCGCCTTCTCGACCATGTCGGCTGGGATTTCGCCAACGGTCAGCTCGTGGTCAGCGTAATCTTTGTAGGTGTAGGCTTTCATATCAATCAAATCTACTACGCCGCAGATATCTTTCTCGAAGCCAATCGGGAGGTGGATCGCGACGGCGTTTTTAGAAAGGCGCTTATGGATACTATCTAGAGATTTGTAAAAATCACCACCGATTTGGTTGATTTTGTTGACGAAACAGATACGAGGAACGCCGTATTTCGTGGCCTGGCGCCAAACGGTCTCGGACTGGGCCTCTACACCCATCTTACCATCGAAGACGACTACCGCGCCGTCTAGCACGCGCAGAGAGCGCTCTACCTCGGCGGTAAAGTCGATATGGCCCGGGGTATCAATGATGTTAATCTGGTGGCCCTTCCAGTAAGCGGTCACGGCAGCAGAGGTGATCGTGATACCACGCTCCTTTTCCTGTTCCATCCAGTCGGTGGTAGCGCCGCCGGTGTCGCCCTTCACGAGGTCAATTTTGTGTTTTAGGCCGGTGCGATAAAGAATCGCCTCGGACGTAGTGGTTTTCCCGGCATCAATGTGCGCGATGATACCAATATTACGGAATTTTGATAGATCTTTTACTTCAGCCATATAAACTCTCTTACATTAAAAATATTTAGATTCGATTTATTATAACACAACTACTTTTAGTTTGACAAGTGGGAAGGCGGGGATTATAATATAAGGGTCACGAAGGCCTTATTTTAGGAGGTGAATATGAAGTACATTGAGGATTTTGTGCGAGAGATTCCAGATTTCCCGAGAAAAGGAGTGAGCTATAAAGATATTACTCCTCTGATGCTTGACAACTATGGAATGATGCTTGCCCTGAATGGGCTAGAGGCACATATACGATCGGATTGCTACGATAAGGTGTTAGGTCCGGAGAGTAGCGGTTTTTTCTTCGGGCCAATTATCGCAAATAGTCATGGGAAAGGGTTCATCCCCGCACGAAAAAAAGGGAGATTGCCAGGGGTGACGCTCCAGCAAGAATACACCGCCGGCAACGGCAAACAAGAGGTTCTAGAAATCCAGGTGGATGCGATTAGACCTGGAGAAAGAATCTTGATTGTGGATGATTTGATTGCCACTGGTAGCACGACGAAAGCGGCCATTGATTTGGTCGAGAGAGCTGGAGGCATGGTCTACTGCATAGATGTAGTGATAGAATTGGCGCAATTTAACGGCAGTAGCGCGATTAGTCCGCATAGGCTCTGGTCGGTAGTGCAATATTACAAGTAACGCATTGTCTGCTTTCTCCTTAATTAGCCCTTCAGGGCTGGGTCTGGATTCTATCCGGGCCTTTTTTTGATTTTTGATGAGAGAAATGTACCT
>CAYRGP010000028.1:0-7047 GCA_964423995.1 uncultured Candidatus Saccharibacteria bacterium | reverse complement strand
ATATTTACAATATTAACTGCGAGTTAAGTAATGTCTAAAAAAGCCACCGAAATCAAGCGTAGCGTAGAGTCTGGATTTAATTTTTCTAAGCTCTATTTTAGTAAGCCCACCTCTGTAGTCTTAGTCACTACTTATCTCACTATTCTTGCTCTCGTGCTCGCCACCCTCGGGTTTTCAAAACTTATTGTCAAAAACAACTCTGATGACAGCATCCCTTCCCTACCAGATAACGAAACTTTTGCCTTCCTCCCTGCCGACAATATCGAAATCCCTACTTTAGGCGGCACCGAAGGGAAAACCGAAAATCAAACCGAAAAAACCCCTGAACAGCCCAAGAATAACGATGCTCCCACCGAGCAAGCCAAAAATACTGAAACCTACAGCGCCCCTGCTACCGTCGTAAAACCCGTCATCGTCGAGAAAGAGGTTGAGAGGACCGTTGAAAAAACCGTCGAGGTCCCCAAAGAAGTTGTCAGAACCGTTGAAAGAGAGGTGGTAAAAGAAATTCCCGCCACCAACCAAAACTATTTCGATAATTATTCTGCCCCTAGTGATATCCCTTACACCCCTGAAAGAACTTACGAGAATTTCCCCGACATCGAGGAAACCCCAAAAGAGGCTCCAGAGGAAGAGCCCGTCTCTCCAGAGACTCCAGAGGAAGAGCCTGTCTCTCCAGAGGCGCCAGAAGAAGAATAAAATCTCTTCACTAAAATAAATAATACCGCGATTTGCGGTATTATTTATTCTAAGCGAAAGTTACCTTAGGCTTGCGCAATTGTGAGCGAAATCTTCCGACCTTCTTTATCGATATCTAAGACGCGGAATTCCTTACGCTCGTTGAGAGTGAAAACCTTCTCTGGATCTACATCATTCCCCTCGCCTAGCTCCGATACATGAACCAAAGCTTCCACTGCCGGGGAGATCTGTACGAACGCCCCAAACGGAGTAATTCTCGTTACAGTCCCTTCTACATTGGAGCCTTTCTTCAGCCCCTCTACCTCTGATAGCCATGGGTCTTCCTTTAACTGTTTCATCGAAAGACTTAGGCGCTCCTTATCAATTGCGATGATCTTCGCCTCAATCGTCTCACCGACTTTTACATAATCAGCTGGGTTATTTACTCTCTCCCAAGAAATCTCTGAGATGTGAATTAGGCCTTCAATGCCGTCAACATTGACGAATACACCAAAATCGACTACACCAGTCACTAGACCCTTCACCGTATCGCCTACATTCATCTCGGCAAATCGCGCTGCTAATGCATCTTTGACCGCCTCTTTCTCCGAGAAAATCAGTTTATTCTCTTTCTTGGAGGCATCCAAAATCCTTACTTTAATCCCCTGGCCCACTAGAGAATTTAGACGCTGTAAGATTTCATCTTTATCCGAGGAGCCTACACGCGGATAGTGCTCTGCCGACAGTTGCGACACCGGCAAAAATCCCCGGATCCCCTCGTATTCTACGAGCAAACCACCTCTGTTGGCATCAAATGGCGTAATCTCGACGATTTCGCCCGCCTCTAGCTTAGCGATGATTTCGTCCCATCCCTTATCTTTTACAGCTTTCCGCATCGAAAGCAAGACCATTCCGTCGTCCATCTCGGTGTCGATCACCGAAGCAGTAACTTCCTGCCCTTCCTCTAGATTCCTCGCGAAAGAGGCCTCTTTTCTCGGGAGCATACCTACCCCCTGTGCTCCGAGATCTACTAAGATCTCGTGCTTCTTAACTGATAAAACCTTACCAGTTACTGTGTCCCCCACAACAAGTTGCTTAAGCTCCTCGCCTGCGCTTTCTAGGAGCTCATCCATAGTAATTTTCTTGGCATCTGCCATATTGTAATTTATCCTTCCTTTAGGTCCATTCAAGAAAATTTATTTTAAATCAATTCTCTTGAATGGACCTAAAAACTCCTTTAATTATATCAAATTTGCCTTTAGCTGTAAACTCCAAAATTGTCGTTCAAAATTTTTATCACTATGCTATAATAAAATTATTATGAGTTATCTTAGTATTGATATTGGAGGTACCAAAACACTAATCGCCGTCGTGAGCCCGAAGGGACGCCTCTCCCGCCGCGACAAATTCCCTACTCCGAACAGTTTGCGTGAATTTTTGAATACATTATTTATACATCTCCAACCATACACTAATGTCTCTCCGAAATCTGTAATTGTAGCTATTCCGGGAATTGTAAAAAATAACACTCCGGTGTCTTTTGGCAATCGTCCATCTTGGCGCAATCCCCCCATTGAAGTTGTAATAAATAAATTGTTCAGTTGTCCAATTTACTTTGAAAACGATGCCTCTCTCGGCACTATTTATGAGTCTAAATTTCATTCTGGCAAAACCATTTACTTAACCTTCTCTACCGGCATCGGTGGTGGTATCGCCGAAAAGGCGAAGTTAATCCAGCCTGATACCTCTCAATTCGAGCCTGGACACCGTCTCTATACTTATGAAGGGAAAAAACTAGAATGGGAGGACATTGCCTCCTGTAAGGCTCTAGAGGCTCGCTATGGTGTTATTGCTACCTCTATTCGTGGGCGCGAAAAATACGCTGATATCGCTGCCCGCCTCTGCTTAGGTCTTAAAGATATAATTTTAGATGAGAGCCCGAACACTATCGTTATCGGCGGTCCTCTCGCCCTCCGCTATCGTCATTTCGGTAGGACTCTTAAGTCTCTCTTAAAAGCCGAGCTCCCCGATACGAAACTTCCCCGTATCCGCCCCGCTAAATCCCCTAAAGAGGCTGTCACCCACGGTATCTACCTCTATGCCAAAGGTAAGGACAATGAGTAGCCCCTCGGCTACCCTTAATCCAGATTCTCCAGTCTTAGACCCCCTCTCCATGAAAGCGCTTGTCCCTAAATTGCAGGCACTCTATCCTAATCTTAGTTTTAAATTCGGCCGGAGGTTTGCTTTTAAGCCCCCTAAAACCATCTCCATCGGCCCTGATGAAGGCCCATATACTCCTCAGCTCCTATTCCATGAACTCGGCCATGCGCTCTCTAAAGAATATGCTTATTCTACCAAAGTAGAGCGTCTCCGTATCGAATCTATTGCCTGGCAAACGGGTAAGGCAGCCTACCAAGAACACCAACAAGCTCTTAATCTCCCCTCTTGGGACGACGATTTCGCCGAAGATAATCTCGATACTTATCGAGATTGGCTCCACCAAAAATCCATCTGTAGAACTTGCGGGCTCACTATGTTCGAAGACGATTCCGGCTGGCATTGTCCCTATTGTGACCAGTTCAAAACCCTCTAGTATCTAGTTTTAGACAGCCTCTCTGCCCTGTCCTTAGATTTTACCGCCCCTATCTGTTATCCCCTTCACCCCCTATTTTTCCCCTTTTCATCCGACTATCCAATTTAGCAATATTTTTCTTCGCCACCTCAGACATCGGTAATCCCAGATACCTAGAAATCCCTGCAATATACCATAGTACATCCCCCAATTCTTTAGCTATCCCTTCCCTATCTTCCTCGCTGAGCTCTCCATTTTTATCCCGAATAACTTTTTTAACCTTATCCGCAACCTCTCCTGCTTCCCCAGTAAGACCCAGCACCTTCTCTAACATCCCCGGCGCCATCATGCCCTCCGTCTCTGTAAATCTGTCGTACAACGCCGCATCCTTCTGATATTTATCGAAATCCATTTTTCCTCCTTTCCTTCAATTATACCTTGATTTTCTCAAAAAAGTAGTGTAAAATAATCTATACGGGGATATAGCTCAGCTGGTTAGAGCGCTATACTGATAATGTAGAGGTCCATGGTTCAAGTCCATGTATCCCCACCAAGACATGGGGTAGCCTTCGTCCCCCCGTAGGCTACTCCACCACATTCACATCTAGCTCGCCATTTCGCGGGCCCTCTATATCTGGGGTAATAGCTCAGCTGATTAGAGCGCTGCCTTTGCAAGGCAGAGGTCCAGGGTTTGAATCCCTGTTACTCCACCAAAATCTCGAGCAATCGCTCGTTTTTTGTTACCAGCTCCAAATTGCGTTGGGGTTGGCCATTACCATGGTCTCCACGCTACCATCCCCATGGGTCCAGCTCACGAAATTCGTTCGAGTCGCAATCCCTCTCTTGTTTAGCTCCTCTTCAGATATCGGCATCGCGCCCGCCCCTGTCCAGCCTGCATCTTTTAACGTCGGCCGGCAATAACCATCTACATAAACCATTCTCGTCGGACCACCGTAGAATGAAGTTACTTTCGCAATTATGCTCCTGTCCCAATCGCTAAGACTGCCATTAAGCTGCTTTTGCTCTGCTAACCACTCTTCCTTATCCGCCGCCGTCAGGAAATAAAAGGCACTCACCCCTACTGGCCCCGTTTTAGACTCGCAGGCCTCTTTTGCCGGATCTACCGCTACTTGTTGTTGAGAAGAGTTTTCGCTACTCTGGCTGCTCGGATTTGTGTTGGCTTGCGTATTACTATTACTCTGGCTACCAGTATCATTCTGCGCCACATCCTCCTCTGTATTGGTTTTCGGCTCTTCTTCCTTTTCTTCCTCTTTCTTCTTCTCGATCGTGATTTTTACCCCTATAGTCCTCACCTTGTCGTCCTCTTTCACATCGAAGGTTATTTTGGCTTCTCCAGGCTCCACCCCGGAAAACACCTTCGCGAAGATTACCAAAATCACACTTCCCGATTTCACCTCGTAGTCCTCCCCCAATTTCAATGTTTTCCCTTTGAATTGCACGTGTTCAACATTTTTGCACCCATCTGAACATTTTAGGTTCACGAATCTCATCGTCAAATTATCTTCGGTTCCTTCGGTAATTTTTGGCACAAACTCGCCCCCATCCGCTGTAGTAATTTTTTGTTCATAGTCCACTTCCGCCGTCTTTTCCTCTGTTTTTGTCGCAGGCGTTGGCGTTTCCGGCTCATGGCTCTCCCATGGTTTCCAAACGGCAAAAATCAAAACCGCCGCCACTGCCCCCAGAACTAAAACGCTACTAACGATTATCGCTATTAACCCCTTCTTCGAGATTTTCTTCTGCTTTTCCCTGTCTGTGTTATCTTTATCTTCTGGCTTCTTTTCCGTAGGTTTTCCCTCTATCGGCTCTACCTTGCTCTTAGATTCCACCCCTGTTAGTTCCGTTTCTGCTTTTGGTTTTTCTTCTTCCATCTTTTCTTTGCTCATACCTAGCTCCTTTATCTGTTTCTATTATACTACAACTGTGGTATAATATACATATGGATTGGAATTTTTCTATCGGTTGGGTCTTTGTGGGATTTATTATTTTTGCTTGCGGCGGCTCCATCGTCCTCTTTTACCGACAAATCTCCGAAAATTTCGCTAGCGGTGTTGCTTCTTATAGTCGTGTTAAGTTCTGGGGTCTCGTCATTGCTGGGATCGGCCTCATTGTTATGACTAACCTTCATACTCTCCTACTTACGGCTTTCGTTAACCTTATCAAGCCCGGAAAATAGCCCAACAAAAATTAGCCCAACAAAAATCCTCCTTATAAGGAGGATTTTTAGTTAAGCTTTTTTCGCAGGACCGCGCTTAGAGAGACGGCCACCTTTCGCACCAGCAATGCGTGCAAGAGCACGATTGGCAGCAAAACCGCCTGTGTGGCCATTCTGGCCACCCTTCTGACCGATGCGTGCGTAAAACTCTGGGCCATATTTAGCTCTGTTAGTAGCAGCAGCTTTTAAGCCTCCAGCTTTAGTTCCAGCCATAAAATTACTCCGTTTTCTGCCCACCAATTAACTTATAAAAGTCCTACGATTAGGATTACGTTTATTATATCATACCGCTTTAGTTTTGTCAATATGCTTTTTTGGGAAAATATGTTATAATTTTTTGTATTCAGCCGAACACAAAAAGTAAAAAATCCCGAACAAATTTTCAAAAAAAGTCTTGACATTATGCTTATCATGATATACAATAAGATTAGTTTTGAGTATATCTGCGAGAATACTCAAACAATATATGACCTTTGGAGCCCCGGCAAAATAGCGGGGCTCCTTCTTTTTATTAACCAACTCCAAACTCTCTACGTAAAAAAATCCCCCTGCTTACAGGGGGATTTGCTACTTTATTCCTGCATTGCCGTAGTGTGTATTACTCTACGATGATCGTACATAACACTCTCGATTACTACGCCTTTTCTCGGAGGCAGTGGATCACGTGTAAAATCTCCAGAGGACTGGGCGATATCAACTTCTTGTCCATTTCTCCGACGGACCTCTCTTAGAGTTTCAATCACTGCCCCCGCAAACGTCGACTGTCCCAAACCGCTTATGATTTTCTGAGCCTCTTCCGGCGAAAAGTCATCTTCCAGTGGCATCTGTCCGTAGCAATCTTTCCTTTCCAACATGATGTTTATAGCATCTTCATATTCTGTTGGCTTTACGGACTCATCCCGGATAACTATCCTTTGTGGACGATTTCTCCTTTCAATTCCTTCGATTATCTGACTGGTCATATTATCCCTCCTTTGACCTACAATCAAAAAGTAGCTTAAATGAACTTGCTACCCACCATCACAACTTCTCTATTATAGCATAATTTCAAAAATTAGTCCAGACTATAAACTGTCTTGGCTCTTAGTCTCTCTGTTCTTTTTCTATCTTTTTCTCTGCTGCCTCCGGATCAAAAGGCTGTTTTTCGGCTAAATTATCAAAGGTAGTCTCCTCTTCCTCGTCATCATCTTTTTCATCAAAATTATAGCCGTTATCGTAATTATTGCCATTTTTATCCACCAAAGAATTCTCCATCCCCTCTGGTAGTTCTCTTTCCCACTCTGGGCTGGTCCCCGGTATAAATCTCTTTTCCATGATATCTCCTCTTTTCTCAATTATAGCACAAAAAATCGCCCAAAAGCCAGGCGATTTTAGTCTGTAGACTTAACAACTTAGTTGTGCAATCTAATCCTCATCGAAAGTATGTTTAAGCTCGGCGTTGCACCCTAAAGGGCAAGGTTTGTGTTCCAAGCTTACAAACACAAACTACAACCGACCTAGCCTCTATGGGCTATTTCCTTCTCAAGAAAGGAGGTAATCCATCGACACGTTCTCGTACCGATGCCTT
>CAYRGP010000027.1:1333-7268 GCA_964423995.1 uncultured Candidatus Saccharibacteria bacterium | reverse complement strand
GGCATTGATGAAGTTGGTCGTGGCCCCTGGGCGGGGCCACTTGTTGTTGGCGCGGTAATTCTAAAATCGCCCGAAACCTCAAAAGATTTCTTGCTCGCGGCCGAAGACTCCATCGCGGAGACTTCCCAACCGTTTATTCCTGTTTGGGATAGTCTCACCGATTCTAAGAAACTCACCAAATCTCGCCGCGAGGAACTCGCTCCGCAAATCAAAAAACTGTCTTTTGCTACGGGTCTTGGCTGGGTCTCGGCTAAAGAGCTCGATGAAATCGGGCTCGCCGCCGCCCTCCGCACTGCCGCCCGGCGCGCCGTGGCAGATTGCCTGAAAAACGCTGGCACGAAAAACCCCGAACAATATGTCGGCGGGAATCAAAATATCAAATTCCCAAGCGATTTTCCTGCCGACGAAATCATTATCGACGGCACCGCCAATTTTCTTCGTGGTACCCCGCTAGAAGACCGGGTCACCATCCTAAAAAAGGCCGATTTACTAGTGAAAGAAGTTTCTGCTGCCTCCATCATCGCCAAAGTTGCGCGGGACCAGTATATGATTCAAAACGTCGCAGAAAAATATCCAGAGTACGGTTTTGAAAAACACGTCGGCTATGGCACCGCCGCTCATCAAAAAGCTCTGGAAACTTACGGCCCTTGCCCGGAGCATCGCGCCACTTTCCGCCCGGTCGCGAAAGTTCTCGAAAATAACCAGACTAAAAATACCGGACAAAAAAACGCCACCAAAAATAGCGCTAGCCTCGCCTCTCCAAAAAACGACACCAAAAACGAGTCCACTCCTAAAAAGAACACCACTAAGACCGGCCAACACGCCGAAAAAATCGTGGCGGAATATTTAGAAGCTAAAGGCCACAAAATCCTCGCCAAAAATTACAAAACCAAAACTTACGAAATCGACCTCATCTCCGCTACCAAAAACCATATTTATTTCACCGAGGTAAAATACCGCAAAACTAAAACCCATGGCACTCCGCTCGAATCCATTACGAAAAAGAAAAGAACCCAGATGACTTTTGCCGCCGAGTCCTTCATGGAATATCTCAGAAAAAGTCTCGGCCGCAGCCCCGAATCTCTCCCTTCTCCTATCCTCGCCGCCGCCGCTGTCTCTGGCGCAGATTACGAAATCGAAACTTGGCTCCCGCTAGACTAGCGTTCGTACTAGAACTCACTCAAGCCCACCAAGCCAAAGTCAAAACTAAATCACCATCAGAGCCTAGCGCCCTAACAGAAACCCCAAATCGTCATAACCATCAATAATCGCTCCCAATTTCTCCGGCTCCTCAAACCCTAGCGCTGCAAACCTCTTCAAATCCCCGAGTTTCATCGGCGAAAAATTCATCCCCGAAACCGTATTTAGCTGGAACTTCACGCCGAGCTCTCGGAGCTTCTCCGTCGAGACATTCTTTGGCGGGACTCCATACGGCCAAGCTACGATATCAAACCCTTCTCCTAAATTTGCCAAGAAACTCTCTCGAGCCCGCTCCAAATCCGCCAAAACTTCCGCCTCGCTCGCCCGCGCTAGCGCCGGCTCGCCCTCCACTAAATAGTGCTGCGCGTAAGTATGGCACCCGATCTCGACTAGCCCGGAATCGCGAAGCTCCCAGATTTGCGCCCAGTTCATATACCCGCCCGCCCCCTCGTCCGCATAGCGCGCAATAATATTCTGATTCGCCTTTATCCCTAGTTCCTTCAAAACCGGAAAAGCATTCTGGTAAAAATTACCATAACCATCATCAAACGAAAACACCACTAAAGGATACGGCCCCTCACCTTTTTTCATCCGCTCCAAACCTTCGTGGAGTGTGCAAATCTGAGACCGCTCTTTAAAATACTCACAATATTTCCTAAACACCTGAACCGACATATTCATATCTCGCATTTCTGCGTTCGTAACCGGTTCATCTAAAATCCGGTGAAACATCAAAATCGCAAGCCGTGGCCGCCCTTGGTACTTCTCTGAACGCACCTTTTTCACCGGCCAGGCGAGCTTACTTGCTGTCTTTGATACTAAATCCCGTTTTCTTCCCACTACCTTATCATACCACAATTAAGCTACTTTTTTAGGTAATTTTCTACTGCCTCTTTCAAAGCATTATGCCCCAAAACCGAGCAGTGGAATTTATGTTTCGGCAGATTACCAAGGAAGTCGTCAATGTCTTTCGCCGAAATTGCTACCGCCTCCTCTAGCGTTCTGCCCTTCGCGAGCTCCGAAAGCGCCGAAGTCGAGGCGATCGCCGAGGCGCAACCATAAGTTTTCCATCTAATATCCGTAATCCTCCCATCCGAAACTTTGATATACATCCGCATCTGGTCCCCACAGACCGGGTTCCCGACTACCCCCACCGCATCGTAATCAAATTTACTCTCGTCCCCCATCAGAAAATTTCGCGGGTGTAGAAAATGATCCTTCACCACCTCCGAATACACCCAGTCGCCCCCTCCGCTCATACCGTCAGCATCGCCTCCGCTCGTGCCACCCGCTCTCCTTCCGTTCATCTTGTCCGCCCCATTTCCGCTCGCCCCACCGCGTGCGCCTGTCTCGTTTACAATCATTTTTCCTCCATTTCTATTGTGCTAATTTTTTGCAATCTATCGACAATCCCCGGCAAAACTTCCATCACTTTCTCCACATCCGATGAAGTGCTAGAGGTCCCGAAAGAGAATCGAATCGAAGAATGTGCCACTTCTGCATCGCCCGTCTTCGCCATCAGTACATGGCTCGGTTTAATATCTCCAGCCGCACAAGCCGAGCCGGTCGAGACGATAACCCCTTCCGCATCGAGATATAGCTGAATCGACTCGCCTTCCGCCGCTTGGAAAGACGCATTCAAAATATTCGGCAGGGAAGCACCCCGCTTTAAATCCGTATTCAGACTGCTGCCCGGAATTTCGCTAAGAATCCGTCGAGCCAACTCGTCGCGCAGCGCCCGCACTTTTGTGTCGTAGATTTCCCAAGTCTTATCTTTCATCACTGTAAGTAGCGCCGCCCGAAACCCCGCGATCCCTACCGTATTATATGTCCCACCTCGTCTTTTTTGCTCCTGGTTCCCGCCGATAATCAGCGGCTCAAAAGGCGCGCCTTCCCGCACATATAGCGCCCCTACTCCGATCGGCCCGCCGATTTTGTGCGCCGAAAAAGTCGCGTAAGAAAGCCCGAGCTCATCGACATTAATCGGCAACTTCCCCAAAACTTGGGTCAAATCCGAGTGTAGATAAGCGCCCTCCTCGTGCGGGAGCTCCAAAATCTCCCCCGTTTCATTATTCGCTAGCATATAAGAATTTAATTTCGGCAATTCATCTCCAGCGTATTTTTCTGCCGCTACGAGAATCGAATGATGTTCTAACGGCGAAGTCTGAATCTGGTGTCCAGCGAAAGTCCGAATCACTGTGTTATTCGACTCCGAGGCTCCAGATGTAAAAATAATCTCCGAAGGTTTCGCTCCGATTAGTTCGGCCAAAGCCTCCCGCGTCGCCTCAATTTCATTCATCGCAAGATGCCCGGGGGTATGCAACGCTGAAGCATTAGCAAAGAATTTCTCTTCCGCCTCATGCATCGCCTTCAACACTTCCGGCAACATTGGCGCCGTCGCCGCGTAATCTAGATAAATCATCTCTTTAATTATAGCTATTTTCCTCTGTTCTGACAACCCCTCCGCCAAATTTATTTTTTAAGGTCCATTTAAGTTTCGCGCGCGATAATAGAGTAGAAATAAGAAAGGAAACTATGTTTAAGAATATGCTAAAAAGGAGCTGGCTGTCGATTCGGCGCAAGCTCGGACGAACTATTATATTAACTTTAATCTTTTTCATGATGGCCAATCTGGTTTTGGCGGCTTTCATCATCAAATCTGCCGTTTCTGCCGAGATGGACTACGCGAAATCTACTCTGGGCGGGACCGTTTCTATCCAGGCTGATATGGACGCTATCCGCGACAGCCAGAAAGAAAAAATTAACAAAGGTGGCGACCCTAGCGAGACGTTTAAGAGCATGAGCCGGCCGAGCGTCAACGTAAAAACCGCGAACGAAATAGCGACTACCTATACAGACTACGTGAAAGATTATTCTTACGAGGTTTCTACCTCCGCTAACGCCGATAATCTTCAGACCGTCGAGACCAAGGGCTTTGGCGGCGGTGGTGGCATGAATTTCCCTGGCATGCCGGGTATGGATAAAAATAGTTCTACTTCCGATTCTACTCTCGATGCCAACATCAGTATTTCCGGCGTCAATGCCTATGCTTATATTTCCGGCGTCCAGAACGAGACTATCAGCATCAAAGACGGCACCTATTTTGACGAAGACACTAATGATTCCGCAATGATTTCCTATGAATTCGCCGAGCTGAACTCCCTCAAAGTCGGTAGTGAATTCAAGCTGAAAAACATCTACACCGAAAAGGAAATCACCTTGAAGGTTATCGGTATCTATGATACTTCTGATGGTCGTTCCAACGCCAACACTATTTATATGAACACTAATACCGCCGCGAAATTCCTAAGCACCGATGATTACAATAGTGGTAATTACGATGTAGACAACGTTAATTATTATATGGTAAACTCCGAAAAAGCCGATGAATTCGTCACGAAAATCAACGAGAAATTCACCGACCTTTCCAAGAACAATCTCAAAGTCGCTGTGGACACTTCCGAATACGATAGCATCGCCGGCTCGATTGAGTCCGTTGGCGGGTTCGCCGATACGATTCTCATCATCGTCATCATCGCCGCGATTATCATCATCACGCTCATCGTCACGATTAATGTCAAAGATCGTCGCTACGAAATCGGCGTCCTCATGTCGCTTGGCGCGAACAAGAGAAATGTCATCGGCCAAATTGCGACGGAGCTCCTCATTGTCGGGACGCTCGGGTTCGCGCTCGCCAGCGTGACCGGCACGATTTTCGCCGGCACTCTTGGCAACATAATTTTGGAGAGCCAAAATTCCTCTTCCGCCAAGCAGTCCGAAAAGAACTTTGGCCGTCCTGGCGCCGGCATGAACCAAATGTCAGGCGGCTCCTCGAAGAGCAAATCCGGCAGCAGTTCTAATAATATGCCAGAGACGCCAGAAATGCCGAATATGAAAGAGCAAATGCAACTCGGCCGCGAGGGTAAAAAGGTGGAGCTAGACATCAATGCCGAGCCGATTGATTATCTCCTCCTCTTCATCACCGGTTACGCCGTCATCATTCTCGCCCTCATTATCCCATCGGTCAGCATTATGCGCTATCAACCAAAAGAAATTCTAGCTGGAAAGGAGTAATATGAAAAAGAATACTTTAAAGATTGAAAACCTCTCTTATACCTACAAAAACGGCGAGCAGAGCCAAAAGGTCCTCGACAATATCAACGCGAAGTTCGAGTCCGGAAAAGTCTACGCCATCGTGGGCGAGTCTGGCTCCGGGAAGACCACTTTTCTCAGTCTCATCTCAGCGCTCGATAAGCTCCAAGACGGCGATGTAAAATATAACGATAAAAGCCTGAAGGAAATCACCGGCCAAGAATTTCGTCTGAAATATGTCAACATCGTTTTCCAGAGTTATAACCTCATCAAATACATGACCGCCAGCGAGAACGTCGAGATCGCCTCCGATTTCGACAATCGCAAAGTAGACCCAGCCGAGTATTTAAAAAAGGTCGGCATTACCGCCGAAGAGGGGAAAAGGCTCATCAACAAACTTTCCGGCGGACAACAGCAACGCGTCGCCATTGCTCGCGCGCTCGCCTCGAACTCGCCGATTATTATGGCGGACGAGCCCACCGGCAATCTCGATGAAGATACCGAGGAAAAAATCATGGAAATCTTCCAGAGCCTCGCTCATAAAGATGGCAAAATCGTTATCATCGTCACCCACTCCCGCAAGGTCGCCAATTCCGCCGACAAAGTTCTCACGCTCCGCCGCGGCAAGCTGAGCTAGGTTATT
>CAYRGP010000027.1:0-1233 GCA_964423995.1 uncultured Candidatus Saccharibacteria bacterium | reverse complement strand
TTGCTAGCCAGGAGTCTCCAGCTCCCTAGCGAGAAAAGCTAGGGGGCTTTTCTCGCTAGGGAACCGAGCTAGTTTCCTAGTCCGATGGTTTTCTCCGCTGGGCAGGCGCTTAAGATATTTTTCATCGCGTCATGCTCTGCCTGAGTCACCCAGAGAGAATACTTCTTCTTCACAGAAATTTGGCGCGCAACATAGGCGCAACGAAAAGGTTTGTTTTTCGGAAGCCAAGTGGCGGCATCGCCGTCCGACTTCTGTTGGTTAGCGGAAGCATCCGCAGCGATCAGATTTAAGGGGTCCGTGGCGAGCTGGTAGCGCTCGTCAGCGGAGAGCTGTTGCGCGCCTTTCTGCCAGGCGTCCGATAGCGCCACGATATGATCAATCTGAATATTTTTCGAAAATTCCGCTTTCGAGTTGTAAGTGCGAGTCTCGCCGGTGTAAGCCTCGACAAAAGTCCCCGCGATGACATCGCACCCATCTAGCCTCGCCGAGTCACCGACCTCTCTTTTAATAATACGTTGGCGGAGGTTGCAGCCGTCAATCGCCGGCCAAGCCTGATAAAACTCCGTCCTAGCATAGCCGGTCTTCGGCGCACGACCCTTAATCGCGAGCGTCTCTAAGACGTTGATGGCCAACGTGTCATCTTGCGGGTCTACAGCCACCGGGTCGGCAGCGATTATTTCGGGCTGATAGCTAGCGGGATTGATGATAATCCAACCCGCCAAAGCCCCGAGGGCGAGAAGACCCACGATAATTCTGCGCACACGAAACCTACCACTTTTCATAGCTCAAGTCTAGCATAGACCGCTAAATTTTGGCAAGCATAAGCAATTTGACTAGCGGTTGATAATCAGGAAGACGACGATAGCGATAATCAAAGCCACCACGATACCAAGAAGGACTAAAGTAGTGGTATTAAACTTTTTCTTCTTCGGCTGACCACCCATCGGAGCGGCGGCAGCAGGGTCATTCGCGAAAGCCGGAGCGGTGTTAATAGTCGGCGGGGTCATCGGACCAGCGCCGAAAGCCGGAGCAGCACCAGGGGTAGTTGGGACAGCTGGGGCAGCACCCGGAGTCTCAGTCGTACCGAAAGCTGGGGTAGCACCGAAGGCCGGAGCAGCACCAAAAGCCGGAGCGGCGGGAGTAGCCGGGGCAGCGCCCGGAATCGTAGCGCCCGGAGCGGCGGGGGTGACCGGAGTAACCGGAGCGGCACCCGGAGTAGCCATCGGAGATGGC
>CAYRGP010000026.1:0-7361 GCA_964423995.1 uncultured Candidatus Saccharibacteria bacterium | reverse complement strand
CATCAAGCTCGCCAAATCTTCTTTCTAGAAAAAAGCCGGGCAAAGGTCCGGCTTTTTGTTGACTTACGTGCTTAAAAGGCTTATAATTATATTATCTAATAAGGAGTGTTAATGAATATGTCAAAATTCAAAAAACTCGCTTTAGCCTCAGTGCTTTTTGCGGGTGTCTTTTTGCCAGCGACAGCTTTCGCTGAAGGTGAGCCGGGCGTCGGTGGCTTTGATGGCAAGGCTTACTTCGTCTGGGATTGCGAGGGTAAGGTCTGTTACCATCAATTTGACGATTTAAAGAGCCCAGACCAAGGTATCAGTTACAAGGAAGATACCGTTTTCACCGATGAAAGTGGCAATAACATCAACTATGTCTTCAAACAGGCCGATGCCGGCTGGATTCTCTCCGCCGATTTCGTCGACGGCACTGGTAAAGTCCTCAGTAAGTGGGATGGCAAAACTGCCGCGCAGATTCTCGCTTCTCCGGATGAGGGCGGCGCTGGTCTGAACCCGATTAATTTCGGTGGCGGCAATAATTCCATCGCGGTGAACGCCGATTGGAATTTCCAGGTGGTTATTTGGCGCGAGGGCTACAAAGCTGTCGTCCTCGGCGATAACCCCGATGATTACACCTATTTCCCGGAGGCTTGGGCCCGTAACTACAATTACAACATCGATATCTCTGGTACCACCGCGAGCGCCCCTGCGGTCGCTACGGCTTACTTAAAAGAGAACACTATCAGGCTCAAAACCGACGAGGGTATCCTCTCTGTTACGCCTCTGAACGTTAGCCTCTCTGCCGTGACTGTCGCCAAGACTCTCACGGGTTTTGACCTCACCTTTAATTCCGATTACTATGACCACGTCACCTTCGAGGTAAAATCCAGCAGCGGTAAGGTCTACTATCTGAAGATTGTCCGCACCGCTCTCCTAAGAGTGGGTGACAATTTCTACCCAGAGACCACCGACGCCCAGGCGAAGGTCACCGCCGAACTTTCCTATCCGTCCGGCTCTGGCATTGACGGCGACACCTACAAGGTTATCGCTACCGTCGTAGATTTGAACGGCAAGAGAACGGTTTACACCTTGAGCAGCGAAGACGGCTCCTATGACTACGAGACAGGGATTAATCTCGGCAAGTCTTACGAATGTGGCAAGGGTCTCGCTTGCTCGCGGTATTCCGTCAAGACCGGCAAGAAAATGGGTCTTTACGGCGTCTACTTCAGTGTTATTAAGAACGCCCCGTCTATCGCGGATGTGTACCCGGGTACCTTTAGTGGTTCTAATAAGGGCGCATTATACAATATGTCTAACCCAGCCCATAGGGAGGTGATTTATGAGTAGGAGAATCAATATGAAGAAAATTTGTTGCGGCGCTGTCTTGGCTCTCGCGTTAGGGGCCGTCGCCTTCGGCGCATCCATTGCCAACGCTAAAGACATCAAAACCTTGAACGCTAGCTTGGATGGCGAGACTGTCGCTATCTCCGGCACTGCCGACTCTAAGACGCTCGCTGTCGCTATCATGGTTTACAACGAGGCCGGCTCGGAGCTCCTTGCGATGCAGACCGCTGCTGTCGCAGATGACGGTTCGTACTCTTCTAGTATAGATTTAGGTAGTGGCACCTATCTCGTTAAAGTCGCCAACTACGAGGGTGGCGAATACGAAACTGTAGTTGTAAAACCGGCTACAAGCATCCCTGCCGCTCCGAACTCTGGCGTAGCTGAGTAGCTAAAATAGCGCTCCAAAAGGGCGCTATTTTTTATCTCAACTTTGCCTTTTTGGCAATGATATGGTATAATAAAAAACAGAACTGTAGAGTTTTTTGTACCTTGAAAAGGAGGACGAAATGTTTAAGATTAAGAGTGGCAAGGTCCGGGACATTTACCAATTCGAAACCCCCCGTTCCGAAGGCGAAATTTGTATTGTCGCATCAGACCGGGTTTCGGCTTTTGATCATGTTATCCCGGGGCTAGAGATTAAAGACAAAGGTCGCATTTTGACCGAGATTTCGAAACGATGGGCCGAGCTGATTGACTTTGGCTCGCACATCGGCCCCGTCGATTGTGAAACAGCCTATCAGCAGATGTCGGCCAAACAGCTAGAAGAAGTCGCTAGAGAGGGAATCGATCCCGCTACCGCCCAGAGCCAGTTAGAACTCCAAATGATTCCCGTCGAGGCGATCGTCAGGGGATACATTACAGGCTCGCTCTGGAAAGCCTACAATGATGAAGGCTTAAGAGAATTCTGCGGCATTGCATTGCCCGATGACCTAAAAGAAGGAGATGAATTGCCCGAGCCTATTTTCACACCGACTACCAAAGCTACTGTCGGAAAGAAGGACGAAAATCTCTCTTTCGAGGGGATGGTCGGAGTAATCGATCGGAGTATGACCGCTTTCGCGAAGTCAAAGCATAACCCGAGAGACCTTGCGGAGAAAATCCGCGCTCAGGCAATAGCCATCTTTCAAGATGCTTCAGTTGAGGCTTGGGCAAGGGATATCATTATCGCCGATACCAAGCTCGAATTTGGCTTGGATAGCTACGGGCGCCTCCTCGTAGGAGATGAGATTCTGACCCCCGACAGCTCAAGGTTTTGGGCAGTTGCAGATTACGAGCCCGGTCGCCCCCAGAAATCTCTTGATAAACAGATTATCAGAGATTTCATTAAAAGCCAGAAAGAGGCTGGCGTTGCTGAAATCATCGTTCCTCCGGAAGTCATTAAGCGGACAAGGCTTGCATACCAGAAAATTCTGGATACTCTTTTCCCGGATGACGATGAATAACCAAAAGCCAGACGAAAGTCTGGCTTTTTACCGCTCTTTCTGTTATAATATTAATATGCCCGAGTGGTGAAATTGGTATACACGTATGCCTTAGGAGCATATACCGCAAGGTGTGCTGGTTCAAGTCCAGTCTCGGGCACCAACATCAAGCCGGTCCCCCGGCCTTTTTAAGTTCCGTAAGAAAGTAAATCAGTCTTCTGTAATACCTTCTAGCACTTCGGTGCGAAGATGTCGGACGAACTTCTTCACGTCGGATTCCAACTTGACCCCGGGACTGAAAATGCCATCGGGGTCAAAAGTTTCTTTGATCTTCTGATAGAATTCGTGCACCGTTGGCTCTTCTTCTTGGTTTACCACGAGAGCCTTAATCCTCCCCTCCGGAGAGCCGCCGGTGAGGACGCCATCATATTCTTTTAGGAAATCAGCGAACCGTTTCAGGAATTTCAGCGCATTCTGCCGGCCAGTAATCGTGCTCATGTCGAGCTCCGGCCGCAGGGAATAATTAGAGGTAGAATAGTCGCCAAACAGCGGCAAATCTTTTTTCACACTCTCCTCTAGCTCCGGCAGATGCTTAATAAATTCTAGTAACCGATCTTTCGGCACGTAGAAATCGTCCGCCAAATGTAGCCTCTCCCCCTTAATGTCGTCATTCAAATAGCTACGGAGCGCGGTCCGAATCCGCGAAAAATCCTTCGTATTTTCTTTGGTTTCTAAAATTGCTGCCGCCGAATCTGGAATCATATTCAGACAATTAGTCAATTTCTTCTTCACGATGAAACGATTATCGTCAAACGCCACAATAGCGATATAGCCCTTATTATAGCGTTTCGCGAACAATCCCAGCTCCTTCCCGTTTTCGGCCGCCTCCTCGAAGATATGCGCATCGTAAATCTCCACCGCCAACGGGCCGAGCGGCGTAATTTTTTCGACGTATTTGATGGCTCCAGCCGCAGTCTCGAACCCGGCCGCGAACCGCGTTAGCCTCGCCGGCGCCGGCTCCAACCTCAAAATTACCTCAGTAATAATCCCGAGCGTGCCTTGGGAAGCATAGAATAACGGCGTCAACTCGAATACATGGCTATTATCTCTTTCTACTTGGGTCGCCATCTGGTAACCCGCCGCATCAATCGTGCTTTTGCTCCTAATCAGCTCTAGCACCGCCTCGGAATCATTAATTAGCTCATTCATTCTCCGGTAAATTCCAGACTCCGGATCCTCCTCGTCTTCAATTTTATGTTGAAGACCCCGGCGATTATAGTTTCTAGTCTGAAGCACGTTCCCGTCCGCCATTACCGCCTCTAGGCAATCCACATAATGCGAAATCCCGTGATATTTCCCCGCATATCCATCAATCGCAAAATTCGCAATCAAAGAGCCGATCGTCTCTTTCGGGTTAGCATCAATCGGCAAGACTAAACCGTGTAGCGACAACGCAGTGTTCAATTTTTCTAGTGTAATTCCGGCTTGCACTCTGACGAGCTTGGAACGCGAATCTATCTCCTGAATATGGTTCATTCGCTCCATCGAAACCAAAATTTTATCGGTGAGATCCGCCCCTGTTTTATCTAACCCCGACCCACGTACGGTCAGGCTAGTTTTCGTCCCACGTTGTCTGAGCTGCTCCACAAAACGCACAATCCGGCGAACATCATCAGTGGACTCCGGCAACGCCACCATCTCTGGCCGCATCTTTAAAATACTCCGGTCTACAGAATAACCCTCCAAAATACGGGGCTCATCAAAGACATTCCCAACGATAATCTGATTCAGTAGTTTTGATACGTTACTCATTCCCACCTATTAATTTATATTCCTATTTTACCATAAGATTTTTAGATTTACTAGAATTTTTACTAGGAATTTTAAGAAAATCGCCCCGTCTCTAGATTTTTGCTATCAGAGGTGTTATAATATTTTTATGAAGACTACATGTAAGAACTTATCAGATACCAAGGTGGAATTAACCGTTACTCTTGAAAAAGAGGATTTAAAAAAGGCGCGGAAGCTGGCCGTTGAGCAGCTAGCAAAAGAGGTCAAAGTCGCCGGATTCAGGAAGGGTAAAGTCCCGGCCAATATCGCCGAGCAACATTTAAGCCCGAATGATATCGCTGGGCATACTATCGACATGGCTGTCCGCATGACGGTCCCAGAGGCCTTCACCCAAGCGAAAAAGGTCGCCATCCAGATTCCTAGCGTAGAAGTAACGAAATACGTCCCGGACGAGTCCGCTGAATACAAGGCTACTGCGGACATTCTCCCAGAGGTGAAAGTCGGCCCATTTAAGAATCTTAAAGTGAAGAAGGAAAAGGTCGAGGTTAAAGAATCCGAGATTAAAGAAATTCTTGATAACATCGCGAAGTCTTACGCCGAGAAGAAGGCGATAAAGCGCGCCGCGAAAAAGGGCGATGAGGTTATCATCGATTTTACCGGCAAAAAGGACGGCCAGCCTTTTGAGGGTGGTGCGGCCAAAGATTATCCCCTGACCCTTGGCTCTAATACTTTCATCCCTGGTTTTGAAGATGGTATCATTGGCCATGAGCCGGGCGATAAATTCGATGTGAATTTGACATTCCCGAAAGATTACCACGCCAAGAATCTCGCTGGCGAAAAAGTCGTTTTCGAGATTTTGGTTAAACAGTTAAATGAGATTACCATCCCGAAGTTTGATGATGATTTCGCCAAAAAGTGCGGCCCGTTTAAGAACATGGACGAGCTCAAGGCTGACATTAAAAAGAATCTTGAGGCCCAAAATAATCATAAAATCGAGGAGAAGTATAAGGACGACCTCGTCACCGTTCTCGTGAAAGGCTCGAAGGTCTCCGCTCCAGAGGTGATGATCAACGATCAAATCCGCATGATTAAGGACGACATCAGCCGTAATGCTGCCGCCCAGGGTATGACTTTCGATGATTATCTGAAACAGACCGATCAGACCGAGGAAGATTGGCAAAAAGAGGCCGAAAAGGTCGCCGAGGCCAGGGTAAAAGCCTCGCTCGTCTTGCAGATGCTCGCCAGAGAGCAGAAGATTGAAGCCGACGAAAAAGACGTCAAGGCTAAGATTGCCGAGCTAAAGGATGTTTACCAGAAATCTCCTGAGGCCTTAAAGAACCTCAAAGACCCCCGCATCCACCAAGACATCAAAAACCGCCTCACCATCGAGAAGGTCCTCGAATTCCTAGTCGATTCGAATAAATAATACTCTCTGGGCCACAGCTAGCCATTTCTGAGGGGATACGGAGTTACGACGAGTATTAGCGCCGCGCCCCCGCGACGGCGGGCGGCGCGGACGCGCCCCGAAGAAATGGCTAGATGTGGTCCTTAGCGACTTGATTTTTCTATTAAATTTGGTACAATAGAAGTAGAGTTTCAGTTGTTTTGATTGCTGTGAAGAAACAACAAGAGCCTAAATGGAATTTACCACTCCATAGATAGGCAATAATAATATCAAGTTAATTAGGAAATACTAATGCCAACTATCAATCAGTTGATTAGAAAGCCTCGCAAAAAGGCTATCAAAAAGTCAAAAGCTCCAGCTCTTGGCTCCATTGTCAATACTTTGAAAACTCGCTATTACGATCAGCCAGCGCCATTAAAACGCGGTGTCTGCGTAAAAGTGACCACTAAGACCCCGAAAAAACCGAACTCCGCTCTCCGGAAAGTCGCGCGTGTCCGCTTGACTAACGGTCAGGAAGTTTGGGCTTACATCGGCGGCGAGGGCCATAATTTACAGGAGCACGCCGTTGTGCTCGTACGCGGTGGTCGTGTACCGGATCTTCCGGGTGTCCGTTATCATATTGTCCGCGGGACCTTGGACTTACAAGGTGTCGAGGGTCGCAAGCAAGGCCGTTCAAAATACGGTGCGAAGAAAGGAGATAAGTAATGCCACGTAAAGTTACCAAATCCTTAGAGAGAAAAGTCTCCCCAGATCGCAAATACCAGAGTGTGCTCGTCCAGAGACTTATTAACAAATCTATGTTAGACGGCAAAAAGCAGGCCGCCGAGCGTGCAGTTTACGCCGCTCTAGAAGGCGCCGCCAAAACTCTGAAGTCTGAGGACCCAGTCGCGGTCTTTGAGAAGGCTCTAGCTAATGTCTCCCCAGATTTTGAGGTGAAATCTCGCCGCGTCGGCGGTGCGAACTATCAGATTCCGTTTCCAATTTCTGGCCATCGCCAGCAACATTTCGCTTTCTCTTGGCTCGTTCAGGCTGCCAGAGAGCGCAAGGGTATGCCTTACGCCAAGCGTCTCGAGCTTGAAATCGTCGATGCTTACAACGAGGCCGGTGCCGCCTTCAAGAAGAAGGAAGATTGCCACCGTATGGCCGAGGCGAACCGCGCCTTCGCCCATTTCGCCCGCGCGTAGGTGGATTACACAGACAGACCATTAAGGGTATATCTCGGACAATAAAGAGATTTTTCCCCGAAAAAATACCACACTCGCGGGCCCGAGTCCGAAACTGTAGCGTAGCGGAATTTCGGCGAGGGTCCGACCGGGTGTGGTATTTTTGAACGGGCGAAAAATCTCCCGTCCGAGATATACCCTTAATGGTCTTTTAATTACGCGCCCCGAGAAAGAAACTTTAAAACTGTATTT
>CAYRGP010000025.1:0-7928 GCA_964423995.1 uncultured Candidatus Saccharibacteria bacterium | reverse complement strand
CTCACGCCACAGTTTCTAAATTCTACAAGAAAGATTTAAAAACCTATACCATCGCACCGGAGAAGACCGCCTTTAGATTGAAGAGTGGCACCGTTTTCACCTTCGCCCAGCCGATGCCAAAGGACATTGCCATCCAGCTCTTAATGCTCGAGGATCTCATGAAATACCTAGATATGCCGCTCAAAACCGACCTCAAGAAGATGCATCTAGCTCCGGGCCGCAGCAGTTTCTTCGAGGGAAAAAACGGTCTAAAGATTATTGATAGCTCCTATAATGCTCATCTTATCTCGGTACAGTCCATCTTGGAGATGGCCAAAAACATCAAGGCCGACCAGAAATGGTTCATTATCGGCGACATGGTAGAACAGGGCTTCATTGAGGGCGACGAGCATGCGAAACTTGCAGACTCGATTGCGGAGGCTAGACCGGACCGCGTCATCCTTGTTGGTCGCCGGACGAAACAATATACTTATCCTCGCCTTAAAGAACTAGGGGTCGAGGTAGAATCTTTCAGTGATGTGAAAGAGGCGCTAGGCTACATTGAGTCCCATGTCAAAGGCGGCGAGGTCTTATTCTTCAAGGGCTCGCAGTATTTAGAATGGGTAATCGAGAAACTATTAAAAAATCCCGCCGACGCGGACAAATTGCCTCGTCGGGAAAAGGCGGCGAAAAAGCGCCGGGAGAAACGAGGGCTAAACTAAGGAGGAAAATGGTTACGATTTATGTCATTCACGGCTGGACTTACACGGTAGAACCGTGGCGGCGCACTATCAATGAATTAAAAGAAAAAGGGATAAAGGTAGAGATGCTCCATGTCCCGGGTCTCACCTCCCCGAGCAATAAGGTCTGGACGATTGAAGATTACGCCAAATGGGCAGATCGTAATATCCCCAAAGACGCTATTGTGTTAGGTCATAGTAACGGCGGCCGCATCCTCCTCAATCTTCTTAGCGAAAAGCCAGGCAAAGTCAAACACCTCATTCTCGTCGATTCCGCTGGTGTTTATGAAGAAAGTAAAAAACGCAACGTCAGCCGGAAGGTCTCCAAGACTTTCGCTCCATTAAAGAAAGTCAAAATCTTCCGTAAAGTCTATCATAAAATGCTCGGCGCCTCTGATTACGACCGCGCTCCTGAAAATATGAAACAGACGCTTTCTAATATGCTGGAATCAGATAAGAAACTAGATATCGCGAAGGTTACCACCCCCACCTCAATTCTCTGGGGGAAGAAGGATACGATTACTCCGCCGTCTCAGGCCGAGAAAATTCACGCAGCGATTAAGGGCTCCACTCTAGATTTTTATGCTAACTGGGGACACGCCCCCTATATTTCGGATCCTTCTGGCTTTGCTCGCGCCATCACTAAAATCGTCAAATCCGTCACTAATGTCGACCCCGGCCGCTCGCTAGCCTCGAAGACGAAGGGAGTGGTCTAGGTGTATTTCCTAGGGCAATCCTCCACGTACCGCCTAAAAGACGTTTTACGTCATACTTTTGCTTTTGGCACGAAGAGTAATTTGAACGAGCTCCGTGCCTATCTCGCTGCCCACTATGGTACCACGAAAGACCGTGTGGCGGTCTATCACACCGGCCGGACGGCTCTAGCGGTCGCTATCGACCAGCTTGTCCCCGCCGAGACTGAAGTCGTCGTTACCTCCCTGACTTGCTATGCGGTCTATCAGGCAGTGTCAGAGGTCGGTTGTATCCCAGTTTTCGCCGATGTCAATAAAGACACCATGCATTTCGGGCCGGCAGAGCTCGAGGCTACTCTGAGATTCCACCCCGATGCCAAAGCCGTCATTGTCCAGAATAACCTCGGCATCCCTTGTGATATCAAGGCGATTGAGAAAATCTGCAAGAAACATAAGTTGGTTCTCATAGAGGATTTGGCTCATTCTGCCGGGGTACACTATAAAGATGGCCGCGAGGCTGGTACGGTGGGCGATGCCGCCGTCCTCTCTTTTGGCAAGGGCAAGTCTATCGATACTATCTCTGGTGGCGCTGTGGTTTTTAATGGACCCGATGCCCCCACGATTGTCCAACCTACTCGCCGTCCGCCGCTCTCGGACCGCTTAAGAGACCGTTGGTATCCTTTCTTCGGTTTAGTGATCAGGGGCTTTTACCACCTAGGGAATTTTGGCCGTCTCTTTACTAGCCTACTTTTGAAACTACATTTCATTCAACGCTCCGCTGATGCCGAATTAGAGCCGCTGGACCGTATTACTTATTGGCAGGCCAAGTTAGCTCTCCTAAAACTCAAGCGCCTTCCTAGGTCCGGCCGCAAGCCCCTACGCGATTTTTACTATGTCAGTAAGCGCGAAAGGGTATTAAAAGAGCTAGAAGGTGCCGGTTTTGTCTTCGACGACATTTGGTACACTTGTCCGGTCGCCCCTGTTCGTTACTATCGCCGCCTCAATTTCCCAGAGGAGGAGTGCCCAATGGCCGTCTGGGCGGCGGACCATCTCATTAATTTCCCCAATTGGTACGATAAAAAGGCCCTGAAACCGGCCCTAAAAATCATTGACAAATACCTTATCAATAAAGAAGATATTATTATGGAGCCGGACGAGCCCGAAGAAGAAGAAATTACAGAGATGGAAGAGGAGACAGAGGAGGTCGCCACTGGACCCGTCGAAAAACCGTCAAAATCCAGAAAATCTGTCGAAAAATCGTCAAAATCCGGAAACTCCGCCGAAAAACCCCAGAAAAAGCGAGTCAAAGCCATAGAGGCGGCTATTGATGAAATTGAGATAAATACCCCTGAGGAACACCTAGAGGTCATCCGCCAGGACGATGAGCTCGGTGGCACGATTAATTATTCTGAGTTAGTGAGGGATAAATTCGATCATACCCATCTGAACCGCACCAATATTATCGATAAAAATATCAATTCGGACGGCACCACAGTTACTTTAAACAAAAACGAGCGCGGCCCAAAAAAGGTGCCTCTGAAGAACAATCTGCCGAAAATCCGCCAATACCAAAAGCCCAAGAAAGGCCCTGAAACTACGGAGGGGAAGGTATGGTAAGCCGTTTAGAACACAGTCAGGACCCCGAGGATGTCGCCACTAGAGAGGCTTTTCTAAAGAGATGGGACCGGGATGTTTTAAAACACCATAAAGAGGCGAATTTCCTCCAGTCTGCCGCTTGGTATTGGACGAACGAGCAAATCGGGCATTTTGCCGAGGTTTTTTCGATGGATTCAGGGGGAGGTGAGAGCTTTGCGCTTTGTATCGTCAAAGATGCTCGCCGTGGCCGCTACATGGAGATTCCGGGCGGCCCACTAGTAGATTGGCAGGATACTGTCGCGACGGCCCAGATGATGGACACTTTAAAAACTCTGGCGAAGTCGAAAAGGTGTGGTTTCATTCGCCTACGTCCCCAACTCGAGAATACCCCTGAAAATCTGCAGATGTTGAATAGTCTCGGGCTGAGGCCTTCGCCGATGCATCTCCATGCCGAGCATACGGTGATGATTGATTTGACTATCCCAGAGACGCAACTACTTTCTAATATGCGTCGCCAGACCCGCTATGAGGTCCGCCGGGCGGAGAAATTAGGGTTGAAGGTAGACAGTGTTTCGGCAGATCAGAAGGCTTTTAAGGATGTTTTAGAGGAGTTTTACCAGACTCAACAGCAGACTGCCTCGCGCCAACATTTTATTCCGCCGACCAAAGCGGACTTAGAGGCTGAGTGCTCCGCTTTTGGGAAGGACGCGAGTCTCTATGTGGCGCGGACGGCCGAGGGTGAGCCGGTGGCCTATGGCCTGATTTTGAAATGGGGAGAAGAGGCGGATTATTTTGAGGCTGCCTCCACCGAGCTGAATCGCAAACTCCCGGGCGCTTACGCGCTTCTCTGGCAGGCAATGAAAGATTTGAAGGCCGCTGGCATCTCCCGGTTCAATCTCTGGGGCATCGCCCCTTCCAGCCAGCCCCACCATCGCTACGCGAAGGTCACGACTTTTAAAACCGGTTTCGGCGGCAAGATTATGAACTATGTCCCCGCCCACGACTGCGTCATTAGCCGCCTGAAATACGCCCCCGACTACTTCATCGAAACCGCTAGAAGACGACACCGGAAATTGGGGTAGAGACCACCGGAATTGAGATAGATGCCACTAAGGATTGGGGCAAAGGCTGTCGCATTAGAGCTTAAAGGGGTCTGGATTTCCGAACACATTAGCGGGTACCCGCTATACACCGTACAGCGCCCCCGAGGTTCTTATTGTTGAAGTACTGGGGGTACACCATGGTATCGAAGAATAAGCTGTAACTACAGTTGGTATTGTAAACCGAGGAAGACCAATAGAGCCCGAGCGTCCCAACGTAGTTCAACTTAGTGCCCTCGTAGCTGCCGGCGTAAGTAAAGCCTGCAGCGCCATTGCTGGCGAATCTGTCTAAGGAACCGGAGTCGCCAGCGACCATGTTTTTACGAATAGTAGAATCAGATGTGTAGTAGCTATAGTTAGTAACCCCGCTTCCATTCCAACCAGCGCTACTGTTGTAGGAACGAGCGAGGTTGGCGAATTCAGAGGAAGCGGCGGTGATGTTGGTACCGTTATCGGAAACAAATGGTAATCTCCAGCCCTTCGGGCAGATATCGCGCGGAGTGGAGCCGGAAGTTTTACCGTCGCTATAATAGGAGTAACCAAGGGAGGCAGTGTAGAAGTTGTAGTAGGCAGTGTTTTCGGGGACGGCATTGCCGGTATTGTTATCGGTAGTGTTCTTAGCTCTGTAGCCGACCTGTGGTTGGTTGCTGTAGCTAGTGTCGAAGTTTACAGCGGTGTTGGCGGTCTTGGTGTCGGAACTCGTGATAGAGTCTGCGGTGTCGTTTCTCATATTCTGCGGCGGGAGGTAGTATTTGTTAGTATCGCTACTTGGGATGTTGGTGTTGGTGTTGTCGAGAGAGTCTGCGACCATACCGGTGGCGGAGATGGTGAGGTTGTCGATCATCCAGACTTTACCATCGCTAAGCTTCTTTACTGTATAAACTTTGCCGTCGCGAGAGTCCATCAGTTTCGCGCTGTCCCCAATGTTTGTAAGCGTAGAGCTGTCGAAATCTTGCATCACACCATCGATGTCGTTGACGCACCGCACCGCAAACCCGTTGCTCTTGTTGTTGCCGTTCTGGGGGTACACATTCGACGAACTGAAGTCCAGGTGGTACCCGCTGTAGGTACTGTATACCGAGGCGGACCAATAGTACCCATAGGAACCAACATTCGAGGCACTACTATCAGTACTATTCCAGTGCCCGGCGTAAGAGAAGCCAGCGTAGTTATTCGGAGTTTCTGTGGCTAATGGGGAGGCAGCAGAGAGATACATAGGACTTTTTACTACGTTATTGTTGTTGTAGTAGCCATATCCATTGGTGCCAGTCGCCGAACCGTTCCAACCGGTGGAGCTGTTGTACTGGCGAGCGAGGTAGGTGAAATCGTTAGTTATGTCTACTGTGGTAACATTGGTGCCGGAATCGGTAGTTTTTGGCATACGCCAGCCTTTTGGACAGATGTCTCTAGTAGAGGTACCGGAGGATTTGCCGTCTTGGTAATAGGAGAAGCCGAGGGTGGCGGTGTAGAAGTTGTAGTAGCCGGTGTCAGAATCGTTAGTGACGCTGGTGTCTTTGGTTCTGAATTGAGTCTTGGCGTGAGCATCAGTGGAAGAGTTATTGGTGAAGTTGGCTGTAGTGGTGGCGGTAAGGGTGCTAGAGTTATCGATAGTGCTAGAGCCCTGCTTCCCAGCTGGTGGGAGATAATAGGTGGTGTTATTGTCGATATTAGTGTCGGCGGGAGTGAGAGTCTTGGCGCCATCGGAGCCAATGGTGAGATTCTGCATCATCCAACATTTGCCGTCTGGGAGTTTCTTGACTGTGTAGATTTTATTGTCGCGAGTATCCCTAAGTCGTGTAGCATCTCCTACCGACATCTTGCCACAGCCGAGCCAACCTTGCATATCTCCGTCAATTTTTGCCCAGATAGCGTAGAGAGTGATATTACCGCCACGAGAAACGAGGTCGGAGACGGAGGCGCCATCGGCATAGGTAGCGGTGGTAGCGTTAGCGTCCTCGCTCCAGCCGAGGAAGGTGTAACCGTCGCGGGCGAAGGTGTTAGATTTCAGCGTGACATCGTTCTCGTAGAGCTTTTGCGGGTTCATCTCGCCGGTGCCGCCATTGGCATCGAAGGCGATGGTGACAGTATCCTGCGCCACGCAACGCACGGCATAGCCCATATACTCAACATAATCATTTTGCGGGTAAACGGCATCATCCCTGCTCAGAAGTAAAACATAACTACCGTTATCACTTGTAGTGGAAGACCACCAACGACCGAATGAGCCGAGACCATATAGGGATTGATCAGTATATTCACCAGAGTAGAGGAACCCCGCACGGTCTAAGAAGTTACCTAGAGCGGCAGCATCAGTACGATTAGAGCCAGCAGAAGAGCCGTTTAGAGCTTTATCGAGGGAGACCCAGGATTTAGTAGCATTACTACCGCCAGCTGGAAGTTGCCAACCTTTCGGGCAGATATCCTTAACTACGTAGTCAGAGCGGCAGCCACTGTTGCCGTCTTTATAATATGAACAACCAAGAGTAGTGGCATAGAAGTTATAGTAGCCGGTGTTTTGGCCGAGAGTGCCGGAGCTAGATTGGTCACCAGTGCTACCTTGGGCGCGATATTGAACCTGGGCTTGGCTCAATATCATACTGGAGTCAAAGAAGGCGACATTATGAGTAGGAGAAGGATCGTTAAGGTTGCCACTGTGGCCGGCTTGTGGGAGATAATAAGTACCGTTATTACTAAGGGTACCGTCGTCGTTAGACGGGATGTTGGTAAGTTCGGAAGTTAAGGCATAGCCCTTATCGTGGCCGAGGATAAGGTTTTCCGTCATCCAACATTCGTCTCCGAATTTCTTCACTTCATAAACGGTGCCATCACGAAGGTCGGTAAGCTCGGTGGTGTCGCCATCGGACATTTTACTACAACCGGTCCAGCCCTGCATGTCACCACCAAGGTCTCCCCAGATGGCGTAGAGGGTGATGGACGAGCCACCAACGGCGAGGTTTTCTACTTCTTCCTCATTTTCGTAGTCTACGTCATCTTCAGTACCGATACCGTTAGTAACATTGCCGGTTTTGCCATCGGCGGACTCAGACCAACCAAGGAAAGCATACCCGGAACGTTTATAAGCATTGGCAGTAAGGGCGGTAGGAGAATTTGGTAAGATAGATTGGCTCTCCATTTCGCCAGTAATTTCGGATTCGTCTTCCACATTCGGATTAAATTCTACAGTATAGGGGACACAAGAAGAATCCATTAGAACTGTGTATAATATATCGCCTTTATAAGTACCGGGATTAATGGCGGTGTTGGCATTTACTCCATAATAGATAGGGACAGTGGATTCTTCTTCTACATCGGATTTAGTAACTAAAGATGCATTAGTGGCAGAAGAATAGGCCGGGAGACCAGCATAAAGATGATTCTCGATATCAGTACTACTGCCACTGATACCCCAAGTATTAGAAGAAAGAGTATTCGGGCTAGCGATAGTATTAGAGGAGGCAGAGATAATATCAGAAGAAGATGGATTAGAAGGGTCTGTTGCAGATTGGTTAGTAAGATTCGTAGTCTTACCATTCTGTCCGGAAACATAGACCTTATATCCAGCCGAACAATCGGTATGGACTGTCAATGTATCATTTCCCGTAGCGGTAGAGCCAGAGGATGAAGGTTTAATCTTCCCAAGTGATACTACTCCGGCTGTATCGCCAGAACCACCAGAGGAAACGTTCACATAAGAAGCGCCGTAGGCAGAATGAGAAATTAAAACACCCATGCCAAGAGCAATGGACAAACTAAAGAGTGCAAATGTGAAATACGACCTTAAAAGCCGGCTAGAACTCTCTCTCTCTCTCTCTCTCTTAGTG
>CAYRGP010000024.1:0-7951 GCA_964423995.1 uncultured Candidatus Saccharibacteria bacterium | reverse complement strand
TATAACACCAAAAGGCTGAATTGGCAAGTTGAAATAAACATAAGAATAACAGGGGCAAGACGATTGATTTTTCGTCTGCTATTTACAGTTAAACCCCCGATTTTATCGGGGGTTTGATTTTTTTATTAGAATGTGATAAGATATTTCTACGGCTCCTTCGTCTAGTGGTCCAGGACGTCTGGTTCTCATCCAGAAAATCGCGGGTTCGACTCCCGCAGGAGTCACCATTTCATCATTTCCAGAGCCATTTGGCTCATTTTTGTTGTAAATAACAGAGTAGAGAGGGCTCAAATCTTCCGTTCTACACTTTTTTGTCTTGAGGTCGAAGTGCAAGCCATTTGGAAATAGGATTTCTTGAAATGCTCGTTTTGATTCCAAATCAGCGTCTCTCCACATCTTTGCGGGTTGAGGAATAAAGTTGCAGATATATTCAATCATATTCTCGTTTAGGCGTTGAGACGCTTCTATTTTTTCTTCTCGTAACGCTATCTCAACTTTTTCAGATTCAATAGCGTTAACTAACTCATCTTTTTCATCGTTCGTGATTTCATCATTAACAAGTTTACGCAGAACCTTTGTTTTCTCGTCCGATAATTCCTGTTTTCTTTTGGCAAGTTTTTCCAATTCAGGGCGAGCGTTGTTTAGTCTCTCAAACGCGGTTCGTTTGAGCATTTCCTTAAATAATTTGATTGCACCATCAGATGGAACAATAGTTTGGAGAAAATTATCAAATGCTTCGTGGACTTCTAGCATATTTTTTGATGAATACCCGTGCCCTCTTTTCGCTCCACCTCTGCAATAATAAAGCGGAGAATCTTTTCCAGAGCCGTTAACAGGTGCGTCGCCGTGTAGTGGCATTCCACAATGCTCGCACAATAATGTGCCGTCAAGCGGGTAAATAGCCTTTGGCGTAAGTCTACGCCCGTGTTTTTTGTCTCTGCCGTTGATAATCGCCTGATTCTTTTGATATGTCTCTAAAGCAATTAACCCGTCAAATTTAAGTTTTATGAATTGACTATTCACTAGTTTTTTCGAGTTTGTATAGCCACAGTATGCTGGCTCCGTCAGAATTCTTTGAATACTTTTTAGTGAAATAGGATTCCCTCTCTCTGATTTTACTCCCATCTCTAATGCGATTTTATGTAACTGTTCATCTTTTAAATCGCCTTCCGAAAATCTATTCAGCAGGAAAGTAATTTTTTCGGCAATATCATCTTCGTGATTTGGGACAAGAATTCTAGGGTATTTTTTACGACGATTCCTTAAATCTTTTTCTGGAATAGGTTCAAGGGTGTCTTCGTTGACTGCCATAGTCTTAAAACCTAAAGGAACGTGTGTAGTCCAGAATCCATTTTCAGCCCTTTCAGCCATACTGTCGTGAACTTTTTCGCCCAGTTGGTCATTAAAAAATTGAGCGTTAGCCACCGATATATTTCTCATATATTTGCCAATGGGCGTTTCGTCAATGGCTACTTCTGTTGCCGAGCGAAGCTTTACCCCGATTTTGTCCAGAATAGAGGCTACTGGTCCGAACGTGTCGTTATTCCTAGTGAAACGGCTCATATCGTAGACAATAACATAGTCAATTTTACCCTTATTGTTTAGGCATTCTTTGAGCATTTCTTCCATACCCTCCCGCTTCATAGTTTTTGCGGAGACGCCCAAATCCTCAAATATACGCTCTAGTTTAATATTATTCCTAGTCGCATATTCTCGAATAGCCTTTCTTTGAACTTCTGGAGACGCTCCATCTTTTTGTCCTTTTGTGGAGACACGGACATAGCCATAGCCCTTGCTCCAAACACAATTTTCCGCAGTATACATATTACTCATATTATACCACACCTTCCGTTTTTGTAGAACGGATATTTTGCTCATCCAAGAGAAGACCTGATAATTCTTTCATTTTCCAGAGCATTAGGGTTAACTCTACATCGCTATATTTTTTTGACAACTCAACACCGAGTAATTTTCTAGCCTCATTCAGAGACATTGGAGGGTTTGCTTTTGCTTCGATTGAAAGTTTTTTCCACCTTTTTTGTGTTTGCTTCGGCAATTCTTCTGCCATATCAACCTCTGCGACAGAATCGCTGGGTTAATCATTTTGCCTTTCTGGGGCACGAGGTGTCGCTCATTGGCTAGTGTAATCACCAAAGAGACTAAAGAACTTTTTCCTTATATCCATTAAAGCACATTTTGCGGATTATTTTTTAGCGGTGTTTTTTGAAACTTTTTGCGGATTTATCTCTAGAAAATGACCCCTATTTGTGGTATAATAGTAGTGTTCATCTACAATTCAAAATATAAGACGTCTACAAAGCGCAATTTATTGCGTCTGCGACGGCGGTATAAAACTGGCACCAAAGCCTGGCTACGACCCCCGTCGACAGACGTCTTGGATTGTGGATGAACCCAGGTGGACGGTGCCAGTTTTGTTTAAAGACGAATCCGTTCACCAGAAAGAGTTTTCTCTATGACGGGTTCATCTACAAAAAACAAGTCGACCTCTGTTAAGCGTGCCAAGACAAAAACTGGCATTAAATCTCGTGCACGTGTCCGTGAACACGGCGAGGTGTTTACGGAGCAAAGAGAAGTCAAGGCAATGTGCAACCTTTGCGAGCCTGACCTTTCTGACATCTCAAAGAAAGTTCTAGAGCCAGGTTGTGGGACTGGAAACTTTCTAGTAGAAATTCTTGAACGACGTATTCGAAATGAAAAACACAAAAAAGACCCCTACAAAATTCTCATCGCCGTCTCAAATCTATATGGGATTGATATCGCTCTCGACAATTTAGAAGAGGCAAGAACACGCCTTCGCAACATCGTTTTTGATTATTTAGGAAGTTCTCACGTCAGTGGGGACTTTTTGCTTGCTCTCGACACTATCTTAAAGACAAATATCATCTACGGAGATTTATTGAATGGTCGCAAAGATATATTTCTTGTTAATTGGATACCCATTGGCGAGGCTGGTTTTGAATTAGAAAAATGGAGTTTTGCTGAAATTGAACAAGGTAGGAAACGTACCGTAAAAGCGGAAGCGGTTTCAAGGCTCCCAGAAGCCGTTCAGAGCCTTTTTGAGAAAAAGCCACCAGATAAGTCGAGGTCGGCTCGTAAACCCCGTCAGAAGCCACAGGAAGAGCCTATAAACGAATTACCAATCTTTAAACTACTAGGAGTGAAATAAATGAGCGAATTTGAGATAAGACCAGTTAAACAGAAAATAATTTATGTTTACAAGCACCCTGATAGTTATCGTCCGCACATTGGATGGCTAAAGATTGGCGACCAGACTGGATTAGACTCTACTCGAATTGACGACCAAAACGAGGCTGACAATATAGAGACCGAAACACTTTTTCAAGTGCCAGCAGTGGACATATATGGCAAAACCTTTCGTGACTACGATATACATAAAGCCCTTGAATTTATGGGTATTCCAAGAGAAAAGAAAGTAAACAACTCTAATCGCAAATCCGAATGGTTCAAAGTCGATTTAGAAACAGTCAAAAAAGTTATTGATGACCGCATAAAGTGTCACGACTTCTTTAATTCTTATATTCCATCCACTCCAGATGGCACAAGACCTAAAATTGTTTTACGTAAAGAGCAACAAGACGCCGTAGATATGACTTATGATTATTGGTTAGACCGTGCTGGCAATCCAGACCGAGATTTTCTCTGGAATGCTAAACCACGTTTTGGTAAAACACTTACTGCCTATAATTTTGCGATGAAGACGGAAGCAAAACGTATCTTAATCGTCACGAATCGTCCAGCCATTTCTGATTCTTGGGCAAGGGACTTTTACGAACATATCAGACCAGAGCACCCAGAATATGTTTTCTCATCTGCTAAAGGTGACGAAGTAAAGATTTCCGATGGGAAAGTTTTTCGGATTCCGTCTCGCCAAGATGTTATAGGTCGAATGGATGATTTAAGACGTCCGTTGATTTTCTTTATATCACTGCAAGATATTAAAGGTAAAAGTGCTGATTCTGATGATTTTAAGAAGAAAAACCAGTGGATTTTCGATATTAAAACACGTTGGGATTTGTTGATTATTGATGAAAGCCACGAGGGTGTTAAAACCTCAAAGACAAAAGAAGTCCTCGACAAACTCGGTGCTGACTTTACGCTTTGCTTGTCAGGCACTCCATTTAAGGCTATTGCGAGCAATGATTTTAGTCGTGAACAGATATACAACTGGTCCTATGCCGATGAACAGGAATCTAAAACCAACTGGGATTACGAAAAAGGCGACAACCCATATGAGAATCTCCCACGAATGAATTTCCGTGCTTACCATATGAGTACGATGATGGAAGCAACTGTCGATGATGAGGAAGCATGTTTTGACCTCTCCGAGTTCTTCAAGACCTCTGGAAAAAACTTTTTACGTCCTGGTGATGTCGTAGGATGGTTAGATAAAATTTCTGGCATTTCTCGCATTGAAGAAACTGGCGAAACTTTTTCAACCCCAGCCGAAGTCTCCGCAAATATGCCTTTTGACACAGAAGAAAAACGAGATGCTCTTCGGCACACTTTTTGGCTTTTGCCAGGCGTTGCTGAATGCGAAGCAATGAAAGGCTTGCTGAAAAATCACCCTATTTTTAAAGATTACGAGGTCGTTTTAGCGGCTGGCAAAGGAGATGATGAACAGGAAGGCAAGAAGTCTCTAGACAAGGTAAGAAATGCTATTGGCAATGAACCCCTCAAAACAAAAACTATCACTCTCTCTTGCGGACAACTAAATACTGGCGTGACGGTTCCAGAATGGACAGCAGTGTTTATGCTTTACGGTAGCACTGGTACTGGACAGATTGTTAGAAGTAGTTCTACGCAATATCTCCAAGCCGCTTTCCGTGCGCAGAATCCGTGGGTTTATGGCGAACATAGAGAGTTTTCAAAAGATGATTGCTATATCTTCGATTTTGCACCAGACCGTGTTTTGACTATTCTAGGAGATTACGCTGTCAAATTAACAGATAACCAGAATAAGAACCAAGACCATAAACCAGCCATCCGAAAGTTATTAAACTATCTCTCCGTCATCTCGATGGACGAAAAAGGCGAGATGAGAGAACTCGACGCAAGGGATGTTGTTGAACTTCCACGCAAACTTATCGCAAAAGAAATTGTCGATGGCGGTTTTATTACCTCAAATAAACTATTTAACATCGCTAACATCTTCCACGCCACTCCAGAGGCTCGTCAAATCATCAATAAATTAACAGCAGTGAAGAAGCAGAGGCTAGAAAAAACTCCAAGTGAAGTTCCAGAGACCGAGACCGAAGTCGATGATGAGGGTAATACTATCATCGATAACGAGGTTTTAATCAATTCCTCACAAGGGATTCTTCGCAAAAAAGAATACGAAGTGCTCACTGAAGCCGATAAGCAAGCCGCTCTCCAAGCCGCAGTTCTTCCAGAAGAAACACCACTTCCTGATAATATTCCAGATGATAAACGAGAGGTGATGGAATCCGCAGTCAAAGAGATAAAACAGGAAGCCAAAAAGCAAGCCGAAAAGAAACGTAAGAAAGAAGAGGACGAATACAGGGATAAATTACGTGGTTTCGCTCGTACGATTCCTATGCTTCTTCACGCATATGGGCAACCAGGTATGACCTTTGACGACCTTGAGAAAAAAATTCCTGACGATATTTTCTTTGAACTAACAGACATCACAAAAGACGAGTTCAGGATTCTCCGCAAAGAACAATATTTCAACGAAGACAACTGTACCGTCGCCATTAAGGAGTTTATGAAGCGAGAAGAAGAACTTGCAGATTACTTCTGTATTGGTGCCGATAGAGATATTTTCGACTATATCCCAATGCAAAGGAATAACCAAGTATTTACGCCAAAGAAAGTTGTCGCAAAAATGCTAGATATTCTAGAAGAGGAATCGCCGTCCGTATTCAAGTCGGACAAGCGAAAGTTTTTGGACCCATACTCAAAGAGTGGTCTATTTTTGGCTGGTGTAGTAAAAAGGCTCTACAATAACTTACGCCCTCATTTCAAATCTGACCGAGAGTGTCTTATGCATATTCTTTCTAACCAAATTTATGCTTGGTCGCCAAATGACATTTTGAGAAAATCTTCGATAAATACAATAATTGGTTTTACAAGATTTGACCGTGAAAACTTCGACCAAAAAGATAAACGAAGTTTAGAACGAAACTTTTTAAATTATGACCCTATGGATGAGAAAGGAGAAATTGACAATGATAAAGTCCATCAAAAAATCAATGACTGTTGGGAGGAAAATATGAAATTTGACATAATTATTGGCAATCCGCCATATCAATTAGGTAGACGACAAATATATGCGGATTTCTATCGTATGGCTGTTGACCTCGAACCAAAACTTTTATGTATGATTTTTCCGATTGGCTGGCAGAAAGCCAATAATACAAATGGTCTAAAGCAATTAAACAACGAACATTACAAGAGGGACCCTCATATTGTAAGCATAGACAACTACTATGAAGATGGACCAGATAAAATTTTCCCAGACGTCGGAACTGGCGGAGTAAACATAGTGTTGCGTAACGTTAATCATAACAACAATGGAGAAATAAAGAAATTTGAATACGGGAAAGAAGTAGGTACTACCATTTTGCCTATTGAACAATCAGAGACTGAAAAGCCGAAACCTATAAAGGATTTATACAAGTTGACAGACAAAATGAGAAAGATTGAAGAAAGTGGCTCGGCACGAAAACCATATGGTTTTTGTGCCGAGCCACTTAAGCAGCCTAGTAAATACGGTCTGTCATTAAGTGATACTAAAAATAATGCTGACGACGTGAGGCTCTTCGGACTACTACCAGGTGGCGGAAGAGGCTTCAAATATATTGCTCGAACATCATTGCCGAAAATTAGTTCGAATATAGACGCCTACAAACTTTTTGTGCCAAAGGCTTGGGGTAATATGTCAAAAGTCGCAGGTCTTGGTGGTTCATATTCCAATATTGGAATTGCGAAACCTGGTGATGTATGTTCTGAAACTTTTATCGAATTTGGACCGTACCGCTCACAGGAAGAAGCCATTAAAATGGCAAAATACTTCTTTACGAAATTTTTCCGTACCTTGCTTTTCCTTGCGAAAGATTCTCAAAATACCGCAAAAGATAAATACAAATACGTGCCAGTGCCAGATTTAACAAAAGACTATTGGAACAAGAGCATTGCAGAGATTGACGAGATTCTGTTTGAAGAATACAAGATACCAGAGGAAAGCCGACAATTTATTCGAGACAACATTCAAACTCGTGACAAATCCAGTATAGATATTCTTTAAAAACACAACCACCGAGAACATAAAAACACAATCCCCGAAGAGTTTAAAAAACACAACCACGGGAAAATAAAAATATAAGTCGAGTTAGAAAAATATAAGAGCGGAATAATAATGCGGAGTATAATATAAAGTAATGAACAGAATATGCCCAAATTGCGGACGCCCTCTGGATGAGTACGAGCCTATGTGCGGTCCAGGCGGTATGGGTTGCCCTTATTGCACGGTATTCTGCCAAAATTGCGGTAGAGAAATTTTTGATACGGACATTGTATTTGTGTATTCTAAAGAATGTTGTAAATACTGCGAATCAGAAGTTGAAGAGGAAGAAAAACGGCAAGCACTTGAAGAAGAACTTGACGATGACGAAGAAGACAACGAGGATGATGAATATGATGATTTTGCCAGAGAAAAATCTGAACAGAGGATAAAAAAGCAAGAGGAGAGACTTAAAGACGCCAAAGCCAAGTTAAGAAAATCAAACATTGAGTTCTTGAAGGCAACAGCAAAAGCAAATGGTGAACCTATGCCAGAAAATCTGGATGACTTATCCGATGAGGAGTTGAATGGCAAAGTAAAGCCTCTGCTGAAAAAGTTTATGGAAGATATAAACGATAAGATAAAGCGAGGTATGGCATAAAATGG
>CAYRGP010000023.1:0-7979 GCA_964423995.1 uncultured Candidatus Saccharibacteria bacterium | reverse complement strand
ACGTCATTCTAGAAATGGACCCCTGCCAACAAAAAATGGCAATTTCTTATGCGGAAGAATTAGGGTTTCAAAGCCTAGAAACTACCGGCTTTTCCGTACTATTAAAAACGATATCTATAGGTCATTGATGCGTTCGCAATAATTAGCGCGAAAATGTGCAAGATAGAATACGCGATACTTATACAGGCCCACACTTTGAAGCAAATATGCCTATTCTCGCTATATTTGCTGGGATCGCCATCTAGCACACTAATCATATCTACCTTTTTTGCCGTAAAATCAAGTTGTCATGATATAATAAAATTACAATAACGGGAGTAATCTATGTTTGACACAAAAGAAGAACGCAAGAAAATGGACGAGGTACTCGCACGTTTCGACAGCGAGATGAAAAAAATCCGCACCGGTCGTGCACATCCAGATATGTTGGCAGGTGTAAAAGTTGAGGCCTACGGACAATGGATGCCATTGAACCAGGTTGGAAACGTCACTATCGGCGACGCCACAATGCTCGTCATTACGCCTTTCGATCCTAGTAACATCGAGAATATTGCGAGCGCTATTCGTGCCGATTCTACGCTTGGTCTTAATCCTTCGGATGATGGCCGTATCATTCGTGTACCTATCCCGCCACTAACCGAGGAGCGCCGCAAGGAAATTGTCAAAACCGCCTCTAGCAAGGTAGAGGAGTCCAAGGTCTCCATCCGTAACATCCGTGAAGATGCCAGAAAAAATATCAAAGCTCTGGAGCTCCCAGAAGACACCAAAAAACGTGCCGAAAAGGAAATTGACGATCTAACCAAAGAATTCACTGATAAAATTGATGCCGCCTTCAAAGCCAAAGAAGCCGACATCATGAAAATCTAAACTATAAAGAAAACGGCGCCATAAAGATAGCGCCGTTTTTGTTGAGCTAAAGAAATCTATTTCTTATCCTTATAATGCTTAATTGTTAGGCCACCAAAGCCGCCCGCTGCATCAATGTAGATAGTGTGCTTACCTTCCTTTTCAGTATTGTTGCGCTCATCCGAAATCCCACCAAAGACGAAGGCGGATTTTACTTTCACTTGCACATCTTCTGGCACGATAATCTCAATCCCGCCGAAAAGCGCAAAAGCCTCTATCGCAGTGTCTTTTTCGAACTTAGCATTCCTAAGATCCAAATCCACTCCACCGAAGATGGCTAGTAAATTAGCGCCTGTAAATTTTTCGTTATTATTATAAGCCCTATCACTACCAGAGAAGACCGCCGCCTGGGAGTCCATCTCTTTTTCTTTGCCATCTTTTAGACTTTTAATCTTCTCTTCCACCTCCTTATTTTTATTGCAGAAGATAGGCTTAAAGATAATAGTTAAGCCAATCACCACTAACACTACGGCCAAAATCACTTTCCATGCCACATCATAAGAGAACACCTCTTGTGCCGCCAAAAGCAAAATCACGCCAGATGCCAGAAAAGTCAAACTGGAAAGTTTACCCTTATCCGTTAGGAGACTAATTGCGCTCGGTACGATGATAAACAACGTCCACCAACCTTTAAAGAAAATATTAATATCGAAAAGCCCTAAGGCATTACCGCCGAATATCACACCTAATGCGATAATCGCGATCCCCCAGATAATTGATCTGAATTGTTTCATAATCCTCCTTTATTTTGTGCCTTCCGGCGTTAAAGTATTAAAATTAATTTCATGATATGGTACTTTCCAGAGAGCGTAGTAGACTCTACCATCGGCAGCCGTTTCTTTTACCTCTACTTTATTTTCGCCCTCATAGGACCAGTAACCACCAACATCATAGATCTTATCTGTATCCCATCCGAATGAAACCAAAAGCTTCTTCATCATCCCCGCATATCCCCCACCGCCACACATCAAGAAAATGACTTTATCCTTCGGGAATAAATCCTCTAGCACAGACATTGACTCCTGATAATTCGCCTTGTAAGAGCCATCGCCCTGAAGAGAGAAAAGCGTCAATCCACTATAGCCCTGGCCAACCGATTCCGGCAGACCAGAAACCGTCGCTATGTAAGGATAGGGAACCACCTGAAAACCTCTTACGAAACCCGTCAGGTAGCGGTCGCCACCAATACTCTCGTAATTTCCCGGGTCCTCCAACATCCGGAGGTCCCAATAGACTGTATCACTCCGGCCGAGGTATTTATCAATCGTGCTCTCATTTATATTTTTATCTACCCCCAGCTCTCCTCTCTGCCCCTCAGAAAGCTCCGGTTTCGGAAGCTCCGCCAAAGGCTTTCTAAAAACTCCATTTTCGCCCACTACGATTCCGAAAAAGAACATCATACAAGCGACCATCACCGCAATTACCACTATAATTGTCGATATTATCGTCCAAGTCTGTTTATCAGTCATGCTATTTTTTTCGGCCATATTATCTCCTATTTAAGACTATTATACACTACCTTGACCGCCCCGCCAAGTCATAATATAATATATTTTGTATGAATAAAAAAACTGCTAAAAGAATGATTATTAATGTCCTAATCTTCGTCGCATTACTTGCGGCCACTTTCTGGTTTGTCTTTAAAGACCAGGATATCAAAGAGATATTCGACACGGCCGGAGACGCCAATCCTTGGTTTCTACTGCTTGGCATTTTCTTTATGTTAATGTATTTCGCCATGGAAGCTATCAATATCAAGAGTATCCTCAAATCTTTCGGCGACAAATTATCCTTTCTTAAATCCTACAAATTCACAATGATAGGATTCTTTTTTGCTGCCATTACCCCTAGTGCTACTGGCGGGCAGCCCTTAGAGGTCTACTATATGTCCAAGGAAAAAATCCCTGCCGCCCATGGCGCTCTAGCTTTGCTAGTCCAAGTCTGCGGTATCCAAGTCAGTACTATGATCCTCGGTGTTACCAGTATGCTCCTAAATACCCAGCTCCTCACCGGCCCGGTGTTTTGGCTCTCCATCTTTGGTCTCGCCATTAACGGCATCGCGCTAATTGCCCTCCTTATTTGTATTTTCAACAATACCTTCACTCGTAAACTCGTCCATGGGTTCTTAAATATCCTGAGTGTCATTGGGTTCAAAAAATTATCGGAAAAACGCGCGTCCATCGACAAAAGTCTCGATCAATACGCCGAAGGTGCCAAATACATGAAGTCCCATCAAAAAGAGTTCGGCATTGCCATCGTAAGAGTATTCATCCAATTCTGTTTTTATTTCTCGGTCCCATATTGTGTCTATCGCGCCTTCGGATTGGAAGGTATGAACTTCTTCCAAATCTTCGGGCTCCAAGCGATTCTTTTCATGGCAACCAGCGCTCTCCCGCTCCCGGGTGCCATCGGCGCCAGCGAATCCGTCTTCCTCAACCTCTTCGGCCTCGCCTTCGGTGCTGGGCTCCTCCCGTCTGCCATGGTGCTTAACCGCAGTATTACTTTCTACTTCTTCGTCATTGTCACATTATTCGTAGTATTCTTCAATATCATCCGCATTAAAAATAACAAAGCCTCCTAAGAGGCTTTGTTATAATCAGATGAACTACTTGGACTCTTTTTTATCTTTTTTCTGGGCAGCTTTCTCAGCTTTCTTTACCTTGTTACCAAGCGAAGCCTTGAGCTCAGCAGCCTTCGCGGCGCGAGCCTTAAAGCGATCCACACGACCCTCGGTATCGATAATCTTCTCCTCACCAGTAAAGAACGGGTGCGATGCAGAAGAAATCTGTACCTTCACGAGCGGATATTCCTTGCCATCTTTCCACTTAATAGTCTCCTCACTCTTCGCCGTGGATTTAGTTAAGAACGAAAAGCCGGCGGCTTCATCAGAAAACACGACAAGCCGATAATCTTTAGGATGTAATTCACTTTTACTCATAACTTCGCTTATTATATCAAATATTTTCCCCCTTGTAAATAGGGAAACCCTATGTTATAATCATATAGATATTAATTTTAATCAAACAGCTGCGAGAGTTTTCCTGATTAAAGCTCGCAGTGATGAGAAAGGGAAACGGAAACTGTATGACAGTGAAAGTTGACATGAAAGCTTTACTAGAAGCTGGTGCTCACTTTGGGCACAAAACTAGTCGTTGGCACCCTAAGATGGCGCCATATATTCATAGCCGCAAAAACGGCGCCCATATTATTAACCTAGAAAAGACCGTGGAAGGTTTCGAAAAGGCCTTGCCAAAACTCACCGACATCGTGAAAGGTGGCAAAAAGGTCCTCTTCGTCGATACCGGTAAGCAGTCCAAGGATATCGTCAAAGCCGCCGCTGAGTCTGTTAATATGCCTTACGTGACTGAACGTTGGGTTGGTGGTACTCTCACCAATGTCGAAACTGTTAACCGCCAGATTAAAAAGCTCAAAGATTTAGAGCGCCGCATGGATTCTGGCGAGCTAAAAAATCGCTACAATAAGCTCGAGGTCCAGAGATTTCAAGAAGAAATCGATCTCTTAAACACCCGCTATGGTGGTATCAAAGAAATGACCGAGCAGCCAGCTGCTTTAATCGTTCTCGACGCGATGGAGGATAAAAACGCCATCAAAGAGGCTAGAACTCTCAATATCCCAGTCTTCGCCATTTGCGATACCAATGTAGACCCATCTGGCATTACTTATGTTATCCCGGGTAATGACAATTCGGTCAAAGCTTTAAATCTATATCTTAGCTACTTCATCGACGCTATCAAAGAAGCAAAAAAATAATTATTAATAAGGAGGCAAAATGACTCAAGTTTCTATTGAAGAAATTAAAAAATTAAAAGAATTATCCGGTGTTGGCTTAACTGACGCCAAACAAGCGCTCGTCGAGGCTAATGGTGATTTCGACAAAGCCCTTGAGGCGATGCGGAAAAAAGGCCTAACCAAAGCCGAGAAGCGCGGCGATCGCGAGACTCGCGAAGGTCTCATTGATTCCTATGTCCATGATGGTCGCATCGGCGCCATCGTGGAAGTAAACTGCGAGACCAGTTTCGTCGCCAAAACCGACGAGTTCAAAGATCTTGCCCATAAAATCGCTATGCAAGTCGCCAGCATGAATCCGCTCTACGTTTCCACTGAAAGCATCCCAGAAGATGTTCTAGCGGCCAAGAAAAAGGAGTTAGAAGATAATTTCAAAGGTCCCGAAAATATGAAAGATAAAATCATCGAAGGCCAAATCAAAAAGTCCTTCTCCGACAAAGTTTTAATGGACCAACCTTACATTTTGGACGACACTAAAACCGTCGCCGCATTTATCAAGGACGCCATCGCCAAAACCGGCGAAAACATCACCGTCCGCCAATTCAAACGCATTGAGTTAGGCGTAACGGAATAAGTTTAGAAAAGTAGCATTTCTAAAACAATGCGTTAGTCGCCCCGCAAAAATTACAATAAATACCTATTCGAAAAGCTCCCCCTAGATTCTCGTATAAGAGCTTTGAGAATAGGCTATTTATTGTAATTTTTCGGCGGTTAGCAGGCGGCGACTAGCGTTTTAGAAATGCTACTTTTCTAAACTTCTATTTAGTTCTATGTTATAATTAATTATATGAATATAGTTTTTGGTGTAATTATCGGTTTAGTTGTCTTAATGACGCTAGTTATTGCACATGAGCTCGGCCATTTCATCGCCGCCAGAAGAAACGGTGTTTGGGTAGAAGAATTCGGCATCGGTTTTCCTCCTCGTGCTAAAGCTTGGGTTAAAAACCCCGCCTACGTCAAATGGCTCGCCGCTAAAAAGAAGGCTAAAAAATCCGGAAAAGATTTCAAGAAAAAACGCCCGAAAAAGTGGCTCCCCCTTCCTAAAAAAGAATGGGGCAAGCACCAAGATGAACTGATCCTTTCTTTGAACTATTTGCCGATTGGCGGTTTTTGTGCTATGAAGGGAGAATCGGATAGCGATAAGCGTCCCGCTTCTTTTGGGCGTGCCACCTTCTGGCAGAAAACGAAAATCCTCTTCGCCGGCGTCGCGATGAACTGGTTAGTCGCTTTTGTCCTTCTCACCATTTTAGCTTTTACCGGCATGCCACATTTTGTCGAAAACCAGTTCCAAATTGAGGGCGATACTACCGTCACTAATGGAAAAGTAATCGTCGCTAAAGTTCTAGAAGATACCCCCGCCTCCCGCGCTGGTCTTGAAAAAAATGATAAAATTAAAAGTATCACCGCAGACGGCAAGACCACTGAGATCGGCGACACCAGTGCCCTCATCTCTACTAATGAGGCTCATCGCGGAGAGACTGTCACATATAACATTGAAAGAAACGGGGAATCAAAGCTCCTAACCGTCCAGCTCGGAGACCAATCCGCCACCTACGCTCTTGGTATATCTATGGAGCAGAAGAACCAGGCGCTTTATCGCTCTACGTGGTCTGCCCCGATTGTCGGCGCTGTCACCACTATCCAGCTTACAGGCGAGACCTACAAGGGCCTCGGCACTGCCGTCTATAATCTTTTCTCCGGCGTATTTAAACAATTCAGTTCGGATGAGGCTACGCGCGAAGAGGGCAAAACCGCCATAGGTGCCGCCGGCGATTCCGTTTCTGGCCCAGTCGGCATTCTCGGCGTTCTGTTCCCGGCTTTTGTTGACACCGGATTATCTAATATATTATTCCTCGCCGCGCTCATCTCGGTTTCGCTCGCTTGTATGAACGTCCTACCTATCCCCGCATTAGACGGCGGCCGTTTCCTCTTAATCGCCATCTATCGTCTCCGGAAGAAAAAACTCACCAAAGAGATAGAAGAGAAAATCGTCTCTCGCGCCTTCACTGTTCTCTTAATTCTAATCGCCTTAATCACCATCTTAGATATTATTAGGTTATTCTAATGGCCACTATCAAATACACCAAAACCAAAACCGCTCAACCTAAAAAACCTTTTACGTTCTACATTGCCGTCAGTATCGGTCTCGTAGCTTGGGTTTGGCTTTGCGTCTACGCTTCCCAATTTCTCCTAGGATATGTTTTCAAATGGCTAATTTCCGTTTTCCAGCTAAATGCCGGCACTATCCTCCAGTCTATCTACGAGATTTTCGTCTACGCTCTCGCCGTCCTTATGATGCTCGGGATTCCGATTTTACTTTGTAAACATTTCAAACCTCTCGCTTCTCACCCTCTCTTTGAAAAACCCTCAAGGGAAGAGCTAGGCTTGGCCGGCCTTCCATCCTGGACGGATATTTTACTCGGCCCAATTGGTTTCGTGGCCCAACTAGTCCTCGGCGCGGTCGTCGTCAAACTTTTTGATTTAATCTTCCCTTGGTTTAACGCCGCCGAGACTCAAAACGTCGGGTACTCAGAGCTACGGCTCGCCCCCACCGGCGACAAAATTCTCGCCTTTATCGTCATCGCCGTTGTCGCCCCCATTTTAGAAGAGTTTATTTTCCGTGGCTTTCTCTATGGCCGTCTCCGGAAATATCTAGCTATGCCCATTGCTATTATTCTCACTTCTCTCCTTTTTGCCATTTTGCATGGGCAATGGAACGTCGCTGTCAATGTCTTTGTCACTTCCGTAGTACTCTGCGCTCTTCGCGAGATTACCGGGACTATTTATGCAGGAATGCTCGTCCATATTTTAAAAAATGCTGTGGCCTTCTTCCTCCTTTTCATAGTCGCCTAATTATGCTATAATATCCCTATGAGACGTTCTAAATCTTTTGTGAAAACTTTGCGCGCCGCCCCCAAAGATGAGGCCGCACGTTCTGCTCAGTATTTAATTCGCGCTGGTTTCATCCATAAAGAAATGGCCGGCCTTTATGATTTTCTGCCTTTCGGCCTACGTGTCATGGAGAACATCAAAACTATCGTACGTGAAGAATTAAACAACATCGGTTGCGAAGAAATCCAACTGACCGCCCTTCAGAATCCCGAACCATGGAGAAAAACCGGCCGTTTTGATGACCAAGAAGTAGATATCTGGTTCAAAACCGAGTTATCGAGCGGCGGAGAATTGGGCCTCGCCCCGACTCATGAGGAGCCCATCACGAATTTAATGCGAACTTACATCGAAAGCTACAAAGACCTTCCTGTCTA
>CAYRGP010000022.1:0-8421 GCA_964423995.1 uncultured Candidatus Saccharibacteria bacterium | reverse complement strand
CCAAACCGCATAAAGCGTCTTCGTGACGCTTTGAGATTCATTAATATCTGTTACTTGCAACGTTATGGAATCCCCCGGTTGGTATTCTGCCGCCACGGAATCCACACTTTCCGCCCAACCGAGGAAATTATACCCGGCCCTCGTCGGGGACGAATCTGGGATTGTAATATTCCTGTACACATCCGCAGATGCCTCGTTAATAGGTTCGGGTACATTTGAAATTATTGCGTCGCCACCGGAGTTTCCGTCAAACTGGAGAGTATACTGAACTGTAATTGGATTAGCAAAAATCGTAAATAAAATTCCGTTCGTGTAATTTCCTGACGGTAATTCCCCATCAGATTTAATTCCGATTGTAAACGGTGTCTCGCCCGCCGCATCTTCTGAAGGAATCGCTCTGTCGCTTTCGGCGATTTCTATTCCGCCATAAGTCACACCATTTTCGTAATTGTAGACCGGCAAAGCTTTGTATACGCTCGTTTCCTCTAGTGTCGTCGCCGTCGAGAATCCCCAACGCCCAGCCGGAAAAGCTAATTGTGTCGAATCTGCCGCTAGTGCTTCAATCTTCGCCCCTGCTCCAGCGTTGGCATTTGTGTCCGTGTTCACTAACGCATTGGTATAATTTCCTAACCCATCTACGCCGGAAGTTGTCGCATAGAGCTGATAGCCAGCCGCGCCCGTTGTCGCCACATCAAGGTCTAACTTAGAAGTAGCCAAGCTATTCTTCGTCAACTGTCCAATATTTAGAGTACCTGCCGCATCCCCCGTTACTACTAGGTTATTGCTTGAAATCCCCAGTGAAAGTCCCGGAGTCGTCGTTGTCGGATTGACACTAATTTCAACCTTCTGCGCCGAGGAAGGAATTGTTGGAAATACAATTTGCATCCCTACCCATATCGCTATGAGAGCCGCCGCACATTTCGTCGGCAAATGTCTTTTGCGCCTCTCGCGGATAATGCCCCCGCTAATAATCATTTCACAATCTTTTTGGTTTTTTCTCTTGTCATATTCTTTTGCCACTGACAAATACGCACGCTCAAAACGTGACCTCTGCTCTTTTTTGAGAGGCTCATAAGGAAGGCTAATAAAAACTTCCTCTTTTTTATATCTGTTTTTCATTTTTGAATATGACCTTTTTGTCTGCCCTCATTGTAATTAACCAAAAACGTTTTGTCAAGACTTTTTTCAAAAAAAAGAAAAAGAGACCTTTTCGAAAGTCTCATTCTCAAGCTTAAGGTAAGCCGGGTTCTGTCTCCACGAAGTGGAGGGCAATCATCTATCTAGCCCTCAAATTGCTCTGAGGATCAAGCGGTGAGCGTGCATCCCCGGGACGGGGTATCTAGCACTCCTTGCAGCCGGTAGGGTTTACCTCCGATATGCATCGCTACATATCGCTGTGGGCTCTTACCCCACTCTTTTCACCATTGCCTTTGTTCTGAGACCGCCAGAATCGGTGGTTTCTCCGCTCGAAGCGGGCCTTTATCGGCCAACGAGAGCGGAAAATCGCCAAGTCTGGCGGCCTCAGGACAAAGGCTGTTTTGTTTCTGTGGCACTTTCCCTATCCTTACGAATGGTCGCCGTTAACGACTACCGTACCCTGTGCTGCCCGGACTTTCCTCTGATAAAATACCAGCGATTGCCTCTTAAGCTCCCCTATATTATATCCCACTTTGACAGAATTAGCAATAAATGTTACAATTATACTAGTTCTTAGAGTACATTAAAAAGGAGGTATCGAATGAATAAGAAAAGTTTGGTTGGAATTGGGCTTGCTGCTACCTGGGGAGGGCTCATTACCGCGCCCTATATCTATCGCACTATCAAAAGGAGTTATGGCGCTCGTTGGGATGGCTACATCGAAACCTGCTGTCCAGATCATAAGCTCAGCTCTGATATCGGGTATTTCTTTGTGCCTGGAGTTATTACTCCGCCTTATGAAGACATCATTCGTATGCTTGATCCGTATTACTATGATTTAAATATCGTACATCACGGAAACTGCTATTACGAGCCTAAACAGGCAGCCATTGCTATTGCGGCCCATATCAGAGAATACGAATATAAATATGTTCGTATTATCACCTATGGTCTTGGCGATCAGGTTTTAAAGTCGCTTGGTTCTCTTCTGTCTGACCGTATTAAAAACGGCACATTAGAGATAATTGTCTACAATGGCACTCCTAATTCTGACTTTGTTAAGGATTTGTATGTCGACATTCTACGGCACACCCGTGTTCCTTTGAAGTTCTTACGGATTTTGAGTGGTTGGTTGGCAGAATTGCCCATGTTGTATATCCCTGAAAGAGAAAGCTTTTCTCCTGCTGCCATCCTAGAACAGTTGTTGGCCCTTTCGTCATATGAAAACGATTATATCGATCGGCCAATCCAAAACTGCATTGTGGCCGTTGCCAAAACCACTGACCACTGGTACGACGCCGACAGCATTGAGGATCTGTTCAGCATTACCTTCAATAGTAATAGTTTCGTACCCCCTGACGACGAAGAGTACCTTAAGGAAAATCACATCGTCTATTTCAGTAACAGTAAACTCCCCGAGATCATCATGGATCTCGGCTGGCAGCTCTAAGAACGGAGCCCCGCATTTGCGGGGCTTTTTTTATAGCGCCATTTCTCCGAAGTGGCTATCTATCGCTTTATTGGCCTCAAGGTCCGCATCTCCGTTTTTATACCTTCTAACATGCTGAAATGCCACCGTATCAAATTTTGAAATCAACTTTAGAACATCATCATGTACCTGGACCAAATCTTTATTTTTCACCTGGTAAATCCCGTTCATCTGGTTAATCACCATCAGGCTATCCCCGACAAACTTCACATTTTTTAGTCCCAGTTCAATCCCTTGTTCGCAAGCCTCCTTTAAGGCATAGTACTCTGCCACCCTAGAGGTCGCAAACCCAATGAATTCTCCCCCTCTTTTGATATCCTTTCCGTCTTCCCCTACTATCAGATAGCCAATCCCAGACGGCCCCGGGTTACCACGACTCGCCCCATCGAAGTAGATTGTCGCCCCAGTAATTACCTCTGTCTGGTTCTTAGTTTCGCGGTGAGAAATCAAAGCCTTTCTCCCTTCCTCGATACTAAGCACCGAAAGCGTAGCCTCATCGACTTTTAGCTGTAAAATCTCCTCTTTATTCGCGAACTTATAGCTAACGTATCTCTCCGACGCTTGTATATCTATCTCTCCTGCTAGCTGCACTTCAAAAACAATATACAGATTTTCTAGTTGTGACGCCGAAGATAGCTCCGTAAAAGTAATCGCATCCAGTAGTTTCACATCAGTCAACTGAACTCCTAAATGCTCAAAAAAGAGCTGAGATAAAGCCTCTTCTGGTTGTTCTCCAAAGTCAATTTTCCCGGTTGGCAATTCCCAACTTGGCAAATCTTCTGCTCTCCCCCTACTTCTTTGGACCAAAAGTAGCTTATCGCCCTCTCTTACAATTCCTACTACTCTGATTCGCTGTTTCATCTGCCCACCTATCTTTATAGCCCTAGTGACTATGTTTTCCCCGCTTTTAAAACGAGTGGGTAAACTCTTATGCCGGCTCCCACGGGAGACGCGACCACGAATTCCCTATTACATGATTATTCAGGAAAATCATGTCGCCACTAGAGCTACTTCTATTATATCTGATTTACGCCCCACCCGTCAAGAAACTAAACGCTCCTAAGATACCGTTCATCGCCCATACAATGTATTGCGACAGCGCGCTCCCGAACACCCAGACCAAAATCAGCACGATGAATATCCCGTAAGTCTCTATCTGGCTCATCACCTTTCTCGCCCCGTCTGGAGCTATCGCATATAACACTCTAGAGCCATCGAGTGGCGGTATCGGTATCAGATTAAATAGCATTAATCCTAAATTAATTAATACCGCCTCCGACATAATAAATCCGTACAGTCCCTGATTATAAAATGCCCCTGTGAAATTCCCAATTACATAGACAATGAAGGCAATCAGCAAATTCGCAAGCGGTCCCGATACCGCCACCAATGCCATCCCCCATTCCTTCCCCTTCAAATTCCGCGAATCTACCGGTACCGGTTTTGCCCCACCGAAAATCGGCCCATGCATTACATAGAGCATCAAAGGTATAAAAATCGACATCACCGGGTCAATATGTTTAATCGGGTTCAGAGATAATCTCCCTTCATCCTTCGCTGTAGTATCTCCCAAAAGGTATGCTACCACCCCATGCGCCAATTCATGCAACACCGTAGATACCAACACTATTGCTAAGATGATGAGTATGCACCAGAAATCCATATCTTAAGAAACTGCCCAAACCCTATTAATTCAGCACCACCACCTCTAACGCTAGCGGCAAAGCATCTGCATTTTTAATCTTCAATTTCTTCTCTGTTCTCGCCGTTAATTTCAAGTCTGTTACCATCCCATCTACATTACCCATTGCCACTACTAATTTCGGCTCCACCTCTCGCACCGCTCTTACAGAAGAAGTACAAAGAACCCCCACCATACCGAGATTATCCAACCCTTCCTCGCACCCCCCAATAATTCCGACATGCACACCCCCTATCTCTACGTCATAAATCGTCTTCGCCTCTCTTGGGTCAAAAGCTACCACCGGCGATGGCTTCTCCTCAGATTTCGTATCTACTTCCGCCTCTGATGAATTAGCAGCCTTCTCCGCACTAGCCGCTTGCGGTCCTACGCCGAGCGCCCTAATCGATACGTCTCCTATTTCAAATTCTCCCGGCCCCTGGATCTTCCCGACCTTCAAGTTCGCATCTACTATCCCCTGTGCGACATTAAAAGTCACGCTAGTTTTCTTCGTTGTAATGGTGATTTCATCTGGGTTTTTACTCTCAATATCAAACATTTATTTTTTTTCCTTTCACTAATATTTTTTCCGGATCGTAAATATCTGTAATATCCATATTCATTAAATCCCAAATCAGCCGGTCTTTCACGCTCTTCCGATAAGAATAGTCCTCTTCCGACATAATCATGTAATTCAGCGGTTTCCCCTGTTTCTTCTCTACCATCTCCGCCCAATGCGAAAGTTTTTTAGTCTTATCGTCTCCGACCACAAAGAGGTCTACTCCCTCCTCGCCCGGTATTCTATTCGTTACGACTAGCGCCTTTATGTAATTTTTCACCGGCTTGATATACTCATCCCAACTCGCTCTATGGATATCGCGTTCCTTGCTAATGTCCACCTTCACTGTGAATAAATCAGTTAAGGGTCTTGAGTAAGGATGTTTCGTATTGGCCGAATAGTAAACTTTATTGTCAAAAGTCTCGTTTTTAATGATACCAATACTGTCTAAATTTAAGAGTTCTCTTCTTACTGAATTAATCTGTTCGTCGATTACTCTCGTAATCTCTCTTACGTAATAACTCTTCGTCGGGTTACTGAAGAATAACCCTAAAAGCTTCGTCCGAGTCTTCGACCCAAACAATTTTTCTAACCCATTTACACTTTCTTTAACCATATTATATCTATTTTAGCACAAAATTTGTTCAATTCACACATATTTTTCTACAATTTTTATAGCCGCTGGCTTTATTTCGTCTAGTGGCAACCAATTTATGTTCGAATTTCTTCTAAACCACGTCATCTGCCTTTTTGCAAGGTGCCAATCCCTGTAGAAACAAAGCCTTTTTGCTGTCTCTAAATCATACTTCCCTTCTAAATACCCCCAAGCATATTCATAGATATCGCTTTTCATTGCCTGGCTACCCCATCCATAAGTCTCCACTAGTCTCCTCGTCTCTTCAAACAGTTCCTGAACAAATATTTTATTCAATCTCCCCCTGATTCTTTCTCTCAAAATTTCTTTTGGCCAATCAATTCCAAACACTACATATTTCTCGTCCATTTCCACGCGATCTGGATACTTTTCTGCAAATCCTTGTTCAATAATTTTTACATTGTTATTCTTACTGCCCTTAGAAAACTGGTAATTATAGATAAGTGCATCCACATACAGCCCGGTCCCGCCGCACACAATCGGCACCTTTCCATGTTTCGAAATTGAGCAAATTTTTTGTTCAGCAAAAGTTTTAAAGTCTGCAACTGTGAATCTTTCGCCCGGCTCCACCAAGTCAAACCCAAAATGTGCTATCCCCTGCTGTTCTGCCACCGACGGCTTTGCAGTCCCAATGTCCATCCCCTTATAGATTGCTCGCGAGTCTGCTGAAATAATTTCTCCATTCACTTCCTTTGCAATTTCAATAGATACCCCTGTTTTACCAGAAGCGGTAGGCCCCACGATTACTATTACTGGCCCCCTATACCTATATTCCTCAGACTCCATCTGCCGTCCAAAGTCGTCCAAAACTATTTCCTATAATTTCTTCAAAAACTCTGGAAGCTCACTGATTTTCACAGTTTCTTCCCTATCACGTAACCGTACCGACACTGTCTTCCCTTCCATGTCTTTTGGTCCCACGATTAGGACACATGGAATCTTCATCTCCGTCGCTCTCTTAATCTTCTTCCCCAAAGAATCCGCCGAATCGTCCACCTCAAATCTTAAGTCATTTCTCTTAATCGGCTCATCTAACACTATCTTAGATAGCACCCCAGTCACTTCCTCTACATAATCAGAGACTTTATCGTTTACTGTCAAAATTCTCACCTGCTCTGGCGCGCACCAAAACGGGAACCATCCCGCCGTATGCTCAATAAACACACTCATAAACCGCTCAATCGAACCAATCAGCGCACAATGTATCATCACTGGACGTTTCTTCGAACCGTCTTCCGCAATATACTCTAGCCCAAATCTCTCTGGCATTGCGTAGTCTAGCTGCACCGTCGCGAGCTGCCATTCTCTCCCTAGCGCATCCACCGCCATAAAGTCCATCTTCGGTCCGTACATCGCCGCCTCACCCTCGCCGATGAAATAGTCCATCTTATATTTATCCGCCATCTTCTGAATGGCGCTCTCGGCCTTCTGCCACATCTCTTTCGTCCCAATGTAGCCCTCGCCATCATCCCTGAAAGACAAGCGCAGCTTCAATTTCATATCCACTTTCTTATATAAATCTTTCGCGCTTTCAATCAATTCTCCGAAGATATCTCCCACTTGGTCGTCTGTACAAAATACGTGTGAGTCGTCCTGCGTAATCGCCCGTACTCTCGATAGACCGCCGAGTTCTCCCTTACGTTCATCTCTATAGACCATCGTTGTCTCGAGATATTTCACCGGCAATTCCTTATAACTTCTCGGCTGTGAAGCGAAAATCTGCGCATGGTGCGGACAGTTCACTGGCTTCAAAGCTAATTCGTCTCCAGATTCCGAGGATACAAATTTCAAAAGCTCCGGGAATTTCTCATAGTGCCCAGAAGTCTTGTAAAGATCCACCAACGCAATATGCGGAATGCACACCTTATGATAACCTCTATCCTCGCGGTAGCTCTGCGCGAAACGATTCAACATCTCTCTAAGAATTGTTCCTCTCGGCGTAAATAGTGGCAATCCCGAGCCTACTAGCGGCGAGGAGCAATAAAGCTCTAGCTGCTGACCCAATTTCCGATGATCACGCGCTTTCGCCTCTTCCTGCCACTCTAAATACTCCTTCAACTCTTTCTCGTCTGCGAATGCTACCCCGTAAATCCGCGTCAACATCTCTCTCTTCTCGTCTCCCCGCCAATACGCCCCCGCCACTTTCGTCAGCTTAAACGCCCCGATATCTTTAGCTGAATCTACATGTGGCCCCTTACAAAGATCCTCAAACAGTAGCTTTCCGTCTTTCGTCTCTAGATCGTAAAAGGAAATCTTTTCATCCGCCGGCAAATCCTCAATCAGCTCTACCTTATATTTCTGTCCCTTATCTGCCATCAAAGCTAATGCTTCTTTCCGTGTCTTTTCGTGAGCTTTCATCTCGAATCCACGCTGGATAATCCCTCGCATCTTTTTCTCAATTTTCGGCAAATCTGCCTCTGTTATTTTTGTGGCACCAAAATCAATATCATAATAAAATCCATCATCTATCGCCGGACCAATCCCAAGTTTCACCTCTGGATACATCTCCATTACCGCCGCCGCCAAGACGTGGCTTAAAGTATGTCGCATACGCATAATATTGTCTGTTTCTGCCATAAAATAACTCCTTTTCCTCTATTATATCACAAAGTATGTTATAATTAAAAAAGCGGGTTGTTAGCTCAGTTGGCTAGAGCGTCTCGTTTACACCGAGAAGGTCGGGGGTTCGAGCCCCTCACAACCCACCACGGAGTAAGCGAGTAGGAAGAAACGTAGTTTCTTCCTCGTAAAATCCGGTAATAAAAATAGAGAGCTTGCTCTCTCATTTTTATTTACTGGATTTTACGAGAAGTGGCGAAGCCACTTACTACGAGCGCCCGACAGGGGTCTGCTCACGCAGTGAGCAGACCATGGTTGTCCTGAATGGATTTACATGGTGT
>CAYRGP010000021.1:6326-8566 GCA_964423995.1 uncultured Candidatus Saccharibacteria bacterium | reverse complement strand
AAGGCCTACGGGCCGGGCGGACGCGCCCCGAGAAAACCCCTAACGGTCCTTCTTGTCCTTGTAATTTTTCGGCGGTTAGCAGGCGGCGGCCAGCGCGCGAAAACCCCTAACGGTTCTTCTCGCTCTAGTAATTTTCGGCATCCCGAGAAACCCCCTAACGGTTCTTCCTAACCTGTCGCCTAATTCTGCAACACCTTCGACAGCCGGGCGCGAATCCCGCTCTCGTCCGGCGCACCAGCCAAAGTATCTAGCGCCACGCGTAAAAGCCCCACCGCCGTCACGAAAGAATGATCCAGCTCCGCCGGGGAACGGTTCACTATTCCCGGCAAATCGGAAGAGTCTACTAAATGTACCACTGGCCGGCGAGAAAACGGCAAATCCTCGTACCAATCCGCCGTAGCTAGAAGCTCTTGCAGAGGCACTAGCCCCGCGCCGCCGCCACAAAGCAGAATCTTATTCGGCAATACTTCCATGAGCTCGAACTCTTCTAGTGCCAACTGCACCCCAGAAATCCAAACCTCCAGATTATTCATCACTGCCGCATCGACTTTTTCTCGGCCCTGTTCGTTCAGCTCCGCCGTCTCTGGGTGTAACTTAATTTCCTCTGCAGTGTTGAAATCGACGCCGAGACTCTCCGCAATCTGGTGCGTGAAACTCCGCCCGCCGATGCCGAACATCTTCGTCCCCTCGACACCGCCGTCGTCCACAATCGCGATGTCTGTCGTCCCGCCCCCGATGTCCATCACTACGCTCGAAAGATTGCTATCCAAATCGTCCCCGAGACAAGCCCGGCAGACCGCAAAAGGCTCTACCGCTACTGCTAAAAGCTCTAGGCTAAGCTCGGCACAGACCTTCTCAATCGCAGAGATGTGTACTAGCGGCGCAAACGCTGTGTAGAACTGAATCGCCACATCGGAACCCTTAAAACCAATCGGGTTAGAAATCTTATATCCGTCAATCGACAGGGAAACAATCGCCGAATTAATCAGCCGAACTTCCACTTCTGGGTTATTCGTCTCCAAGGCGACTTCCTTCCGCGCTTGCTCGCCAAATTGTTCCTGTACTCTCTGAATAATCAAATCCATCTCTTGCTCGGAAAGCGGCTTGCTCCCGTTCTTCCGCCGGTAGTGGACATTAGAGGTGTTACCCTTAATCAGTTCCCCCGCAATCCCCACCGTTACTCTCTTACAGGTCACGCCCGCCATTTCCTCGGCAATCGAAAGCGCCTTTTCGCAGACCCGTGTCACCGCCGGAATGTCTGCAATCGCCCCCGAATACATATTGTTCGGGTCCTGATGCGCCCGGCCGATGCCGATAATCTCTAGCCCCGTTTTCGTCTGTTTAGCGATCACCGCTTTGACGAATTCTGTACCAATATCGAGACCGAGCAAAACATCGTCGTCTTTTTTAGCTGGCTCTGGCGCAGATTTTTTCAGTAAACTCATTACATCCCCCCTAAGCCGCCATTCATCTCGGCCGGAGCCGCAGGCTGGGCCGGGCTAGCAGGCTGCATCTGATCGGCAGGCTGCATCTGAGCCATAGGCGGCATCTCGCCCGGCATCCCAGGAGCAGCGCTAGGAGCGCTACCCATATCCGCCGCCGGCGCGGCATTCTCAGCCGGCATCCCCGCCGGGGCTGCGCCCTCGACCGGAGGCATATGCGGCGTCGCTACCGGCTCCGCCGGAGCTGGACCCGTCGCTTCCTTATCCCCAAGTACCTCATGTACGGCGTTAATTACATCCTCAATCCCCACCTGAGACTTCACTAGATATTTATCTGCGCCGAGGTTTTCGCCTCTCTGTCTCTGGTCCTCAGAAGAAAGGGCTGTCATCATAATTACCTTAATATTTTTCGTCTCTGGCGTAGAACGCAGAATATCTAGCATATCAAATCCAGAAATTTTCGGCATCATCACATCAGAAAGCACCAAATCCGGCCTTTCCTGAACTGCCATCGCGAGGGCTTCTTCTCCATCTCCAGCCGAAACTACCTCATATCCCTCCGCCACTAAGCGGATGCTATAAATTTCTCTCAGACTCGTGTCGTCCTCTACTAGCATTATCTTTGCCATAAAATTCCTCCTAACATACCTCTATTATAGCGCATTTGTTTATTTTTGGGTAGAGGTTTTTTCGCCTATCGCGCCCGCCGCGCTAGCCGCGCCCGTTACACCGGCTACGCCCGTGCTAGCCGTCCCCGCCGCCGTAGCCGGCCCAGCCATCCCCATCGCCGCCGACAAT
>CAYRGP010000021.1:0-6226 GCA_964423995.1 uncultured Candidatus Saccharibacteria bacterium | reverse complement strand
GCTAGCCGTCCCCGCCGCCGTAGCCGGCCCAGCCATCCCCATCGCCGCCGACAATGTCGTCGCCCCGACTTTCCCCTCAATCTCCGAAGCACTCATAATTTTCATCGCTTGTAGATTGTTTGCGATTTGTCGCTGACGATTATAGTCTTCCGCCGACATCCGTGGGAATAGAACATAGAAATTCGAGCCTTTAGAGAGTATACTGTCCGCCGACACTTGCCCGCCCATCTGCTCCGTCCGCTTTTTCACAATGTAAAGCCCTAGCCCCGTACCGCCAATCGTCCGAGTATCCGAGTTATCCGCTCGGTAGAATTTCTGGAAAATATGAGCCAAATCCTCCGGCGCAATCCCAATTCCTGTATCAGAGACCGCAATCATCGCCCGGCCGTTATGATCCTGTACGTCTACCCAAATCGTCCCGCCTTCTGGTGTATACTTAATCGCATTCTCTACGAGGTTATTCACAATCTCGCGCAAAAAGTCCAAATCCACCATCACATACAGCGGCATCACGACTTTTCTCCCCGCCGCCCCCGATAAATTCCGCGTCCCAAACAGTAGATTAAGCTTTTTCTCTGCCGCTGCTTGTCTGTGGTCCTCTAGAATCTTCGCCACTTCCGCGGTCAGCTCCACTGGCTGGAGGTGGGCCTTGGCCCGGTTGTCGTCTAATTTCGTAATATCCAAAAGATCCCGAAATAGCCGGCCTAAATGTTGCGAGGCATCATGCGCCTCTGTTAGGTATTTCCGCGCGCGGTCATCGATGGTCGCCGTCTGCGGATTCAGCGCCAACCCCAGATACCCTTCAATCGAAGCTACCGGCGTCCGCATCTCGTGCGAAGCCGTCGAGATGAACTCCGTCTGCTCGTTTTCCTTCGCGAGCTCTGAAGCGATATTTCTAAAGGTCACGATTTTCTCGGGCCCGCCCGAAAGCGTCAAAGAAATCGCGATTGGAAATTTCTTCCCAGAACGCGTTACCAAAACAAAATCTCTCGACTCAAAAGCCTCTCCTCTCACAATTGCACCCTTCAAAGGATTCATATCCTCTTGAATCTGCTGGCCATCGCCATCCTCTAGCCGGAGCACACTAAAAAGATATAGCCCCGCCACTTCGTACAGGCTCGTCGCCCCCACCATTCGTATCGCGGCCGGATTCGCGAACCTAATAATCCCCGACGCATCAATAATCAAAACCCCCTCCGCGATGGAGTTCAACGCTCTTTCCGCCATTATGCTACCACCGCTCGGCACCACCTCTGTTGGCTCTTCAGTTTTATTTTTGCGAAAAATGCTCATTTATAAATATTTTAACACAAGTGGAATAAAATGTGCTAAAATAAATACATGAACAAAGACGTGATTTATATTGAGCCGGAGGATGATATCACAGACATCATCTCCAAACTGCGAGCAAGCCGGCAAAAAGTCGTAGCTCTCGTCCCGCCTAAAAAAATCGGTGTGATGCGTAGCGCCGTCAATACCAAATTAATCGCGAAGGCCGCCAAATCGGCCGATAAAGTAGTTGTCGTCGTGACGACTGACAGCTCCCTCGTGAAACTTTCCGCCACTGCTGGCATCCCGGTCGCGAAGAATCTCTCTTCTCGCCCGAAACTCCCGTCCGAGATTTCGGATGAAGACACGAAACCAGCCGCGGTTATCAAAGAAATTACCGACGAGAAGGCTCCTGCCTCCGAGGATAAACCGGCTGAGACCGAGAAGAAGGCTGAGAAATCTGCCGAAAAGAAGTCTGAAAAACCGACTGAGGAAAAGTCAGAGAAAAAGTCTGATAAAAAAGACAAGAAAAAACTCTCCGCCGAGGAGAAGAAGAATCTGCCGTTCTTTAAACGCAACAAAAAATGGATTATCTTAGGCTCTGCCGGGCTAGTTTTCTTAATTTTGCTCGGTATCTGGGCCTTCATTATTGTCCCGGCCGTCACGATTTCGGTTCAGATTCGCACCACGTCTAACAACTTCTCTGAGGCCGTCTCTTTCACCACCAAGCCCGCCGAGGCCAAGCCTAAAGATGGCAAGTTCTTATTAGAGACCAAAGAATACAAACAGGAAAACGCAGTTACCTTCGAGGCTACAGGGAAGAAGGATGTCGGCGAGAAGGCCAAAGGTCGCATCGCTATTGAAGTCTACGTCCCAGAGCCGGATTTGACGGTTAGTGTCCCGGCTGGCACAATTTTTGCTACGAACGGTCTCTCCTATTCCGCCATTGAGGGCGGTTCGGTCCATTGGGTCGATAAAGATTCCAAGAAAGAGACCGTTGAACAATGTGAAAACGAAATTGACCCTAGTATCATCTACAAGGCTACCAAGCCCGATGATTACAAGGGCTGTTTGATGACGGTTAAATTCGATGTCATCGCCACTGAAAGTGGTGATAAATACAACATTTCGGCCGATACTTCTGGTTGGTCCACCAATTTCACCGCCGCAGGGTATAAATCTATTTATAATAAGAGTAGCTTTACTGGCGGCACCTCGAAAATCATCACAATCGTTCAACAATCTGATATCATTTCCGCCAATGCCGCTCTCGCCGCCAAGGTGACTGGCGACGGCAAGTCCAAGCTCCTCGCTTCTATCCCGGATGATTTAATGGCACTAGAAAGCACCTACAAAGAAGATGCCGGCGAGGCTGTGGCTACTCCGGGCGTCGGCGAAGAAGTCGGTAGCGGAGTTACCCCGAAACTCACTAGCACCACTGTCTACACCATCCTCACTCTCGATAAAAAGGATTTGACTAATTTCGTAGAAGAAAAGACCAAGGCTACTCTAGCTGCGGACCAGAAAATCTACGAGACTTCCGATCCGTTCCTCGAGCGTTTCATGGAAGATGGCAACGGCGGCTACACCGCTAGACTCAAAGCCACCACTAAAGTCGGCCCGACCGTCACTGAGGCCGAGATTCTCGAAAAGGCCAAAGGTCGCAAGATTGGCGAGCTCCAGTCTCAGTTAAAGAGCATTAACGGCGTCAGTTCCTGCAAAGTCGATCCGAACTTCTTCTGGGTCACGACTATCCCGGATGATGCCAATAGAATCACTGTCAACCTAGAGGTGGAGAAGTAGTAGTCCATGAAACTCATCGGACTAGATGTTGGGACGAAACGCATTGGCGTCGCTCGCGCCGATTCTTCCACGCGCATCGCTGTGCCTGTGGGGACACTTCTCGTGAACGGCCGCGAGTTTGAGACCCTAAAAACACTGTCTGAAAAATTGAATACGAAATATTTCGTCGTTGGATTACCCCGCAATAACGCCGGCAGCGAAACCGCCCAGAGCAAATACTCGCGCGCTTTCGCGAAGAAACTTGAGTCTAAAATCCCGGGAGCAAAAGTCCGTTTTCAGGACGAGTCGCTAACTAGCGTCGTCGCCGAGGAGCGCCTCAGCCAAAAGTCTAATAAATCTGGCAAAAAGTACCAGAAGGGCGAGGTCGACACCGAGGCCGCCACGATTATTCTGCAAGATTTTCTCGAGAGTTTACCCAGTACTTTCGCCGCCAAGGCCGAGCGCCCTGTAGTATCAGCAAAGGAGGAACCTAAAAAAATGAAAAAACGCCACCAGAAAAAGAAACTTAGCCTCGCCGTCAAGATTACTATCGGGGTCCTCGCCGGTCTGATTTTGCTTGGCTCAATCATCTTTATTTGGTATAACTCTAATCTCCGCCCGGTCTATGATTCCAAGCTCTGTAGTACTTCCACTGCCGATGAGCAATGTAAACCGGTAGATTTTACCGTTAAAAAAGGCGAGCCGCTTTCCGACATCGCGAACAATCTCGAGTCTGCCGGCATTATCAAAAGCTCGCTCGTTTTCCAGATATATGCTCGTTTTAACGGCGGTCCCGACGACACCCTGAAACCGGGCGAGTATCAGCTCTCCCGTGCCTCCAGCGTGGAGGAGATTTTCAAACAACTAGTCGATGGGAACAAATCTGCCAATGTCTTCCAGTTGACCATTCTCCCCGGCGAGACTATCGCCGCCATTAAAAAGAAGCTAAAAAATCTCGGCTATAGCGAACAAGAAATCAACGACGCTTTTAGTAAAAATTACGACCACAAGGTCCTAAGCGGACGGAAGGATACGTCTACTTGGGGCGCGGAGCCTCTCGAGGGCTACATTTTCGGCGACACTTACGAATTCTACGTCGGAGAAAGCGTAGAGAATATTATCCTCACCACCCTTGATAATCTTTGGGCAGCCGTAGAAGGGAATGATTTAGTTAAACGCTTTGGCGAGCACGATCTTTCGCTCTACGAGGGTATTACGCTTGCCTCCATCGTCCAGAAAGAGGCGAATACTCTGGATCAACCTTATATCGCACAGGTTTTCTACAACCGCCTTGAGGCCGGAATGCCGCTCGGCGCTGACAGTACTACCATTTATGCTTTAAACCTTGTCGACCCAGGGCGCACGACTTACCAGACTAATGCTACCGCTCTCGATATGGACCATCCCTATAATACTAGAAACCCAGTCTATGTTGGTCTGACGCCCGGCCCGATTAGTAACCCCGGTGTCTCCGCCCTGCTCGCTGTCGCCAGTCCTAAGGAGCCGTCCGGCTACGATGAAAACCACAAGGCTTACTATTTCTTGACAGATTGTGACGGCAAGATGTATTATGGTAACACTGAAGAGGAGCACTTGAAAAACATTGAAATTAGTGGTCTAACTTCATGTGAGACGAAATTATGACAATAAAAAGGCATAAAATCACCAGTTTCCTAGGTAAATATTGGGGGTACCTATTGGCTTTTGTGGTGGTTTTTGCTATCGCTTATATCGGCTCGCTCGATAAGAATTCCGCAGGCGATAATTCTACTAGTCTCGAGGCTATTTATGCAAACGATTATGCGGTCTCTACCGACCAGGTCTCTGAATTTTATGTCGTGGCTGAGCTAGCTAACTCTATGCAATTTGCTAGTAGCAACGAAATTACCAACAACTACATTTCTGTCGCTCTACTTCAACAGACGAACCAAACTATTGATGATACCTCTGGGAAAATCTCCAAGCCGACCATCGTCGACGTCTCCCACCTCTCTCGTGGCGTGAAGAGTTACACTATCAAAGCCGGCGATACTATCGAACAGCTCGCGGCGAGATTCGGTGTTTCCGCCGACCAAATCCGCTGGTCCAACGGTCTCCCGACCACGACTATTTCCGAGGGCCAGAGTATCTATATTCCGACTAGCTCCGGTATTGCTTACACCGTCAAAGAGGGCGACACTGTGGAGTCTATCGCGGCGCATTATGGCGCCAAAGCCTCTGACATAATCGCTTATAACGACCTCGAGAAGGACCAGAATCTAAAACCTGGCCTTGTCATCTTAGTCCCGAATGGTGTTGTTCCAGAGACGGAACGCCCAGAATATGAGGCACCAATCGTCCCGACACCGTCCGCAAACTCTTCTTCATCCTCTTACACTTATACCTACCAAAACTACTCTTACCTCGGCTCCAATGGCTCTCGTGAGAATTTGCGTATCGTCCAGCGATTCTCTTATGCCGAGTCCCTCGTCGATTCTGGTAACCGCAACACCCCCGGCCAGTGTACTTGGTATGCTTGGTATTATCGCAAACATTACACCTCCAACCCTCTCCCATCCACCGTACTCGGCAACGCTAACGCCTGGGCTTACACTCTCTCCCGTATGGGTTACGTCGTCAATAGTACGCCTTCTGCCGGCGCTGTCTTCCAGACCACCTCTGGCTATTACGGCCACGTCGGCGTCGTCACTTCTGTTAATAGTAACGGCTCCATCACCGTCCGCGAAATGAACTATAACGGTCTCACCTTCACTGTGACCGAGTCCAATATCCCTGCCCAATACGTCGGTATGTATAACTACATCCACTAAAACCTCCGAGGGGATAAGATATTAGAACATAAGAACTAAATTTCGTCAAAATTAACAGATTATGGTATAATAATAATATGTTTGTAGATGTAGCAAAAGTCGAATTACACGCTGGTAAAGGCGGCAATGGCGCCGTTTCGTTCCGTCATGAGATTTATATCCCGAAGGGCGGACCAGACGGCGGCGACGGCGGCAAAGGTGGCTCGATTATTTTTCGCGCCGACAAAGACACTAATACGCTTCTCGACTTCCGCTACAACCCTATCTTGCGTGCCGAAGACGGCAAAAACGGCGCCGGTAGCCGCTCCGCCGGCCGTTCCGGCAAGGACCTCATCGTCGATGTCCCAATCGGAACCATGGTTTAC
>CAYRGP010000020.1:0-9271 GCA_964423995.1 uncultured Candidatus Saccharibacteria bacterium | reverse complement strand
CTTTCTGCTTTTCGTATTGCATCAATCTCGCCATGGCAAGTCGAGTCATTATTTTCAATCACATGATTATGTCCGGAGGCCACAATCTCTCCATCTTTCACTACCACCGCCCCAAACGGCCCGCCGTGCCCAAGACGAATTCCTTCCCTCGCCTCCCGGATTGCAACCTCCATAAACTCTCGCCGATACATTACATGCTCCTCCATCTTTCATTTTTTTCTGATACTATTATACCATTAGTAGACCTCTATCGACCCAACTCTCGCTTCACCAGACCAATTCTATACCACTTATGCTTAAAAATGTCAAATTTTCCTCTTGAAAATCCGCCAAGCCTAACATATAATTATTCCAAATCATCTAATAAATAACTGCGAACAACATGGGTAATACTGTTATTGAGCTAAAATCTCTCAGTCGTTCTTACGGCTACGGCGAAGGCACGACCTACGCCCTCAAAGATTTTGACCTCAAGGTTCGCCGTGGCGAATTCATCATGATTATGGGTCCATCCGGTTGCGGGAAAACCACTCTCCTTAATATTATCGGTCTCTTAGACCGTCCGAATTTTGGCTCCTATTCTCTAAATAGTATCCCCGTCGCCCGCCTTTCCGCCCGCAAAAAGGCTCATCTAAGAAGTAGTAAAATCGGTCTCATCTTCCAAGATTTCAATCTCATCCCCACCTTAAATGTCCTCGATAATGTCGCCCTCCCCCTCACTTATTCCGGCAAGAAGTCCAAGTCTAAACGCTATCTCGCCGCGGACGAAGTTTTGCGCCGTTTCCATCTCGAAAAACGTGAGTATTTCCTTCCCTTCCAACTCTCTGGCGGCCAAAAACAGCGCGTCGCTATCGCCCGCTCTCTCGTCGGGAAGCCGGAAATCATCCTCGCCGACGAGCCCACCGGCAATCTCGATTCCCGCTCCGCTCATATCGTCATGGAAGAATTAAAATCCCTCCACGAAGAAGGCAACACTATCATCATGGTCACTCACAACCCTTCCCTCACCACTTATGCCACTCGCGTCATTCATATGCTCGACGGCCAAATCGACACCGATGTTAAAACCGTTGCCGACAGTGATCTCCCTCAGCCTGTCTCTGTCCATTTTGGTCGCGCCAACTTAGACCGTAAAAATCACCAAGCAAAAGAACCCGTAGAAGAGCCCGAGATTTCCGTCCCCATCAAAGAAGAGGTGAAAACTTCCGGTAAAAAAGCCAAAAAATCCTCTAGGAAACTTAAAAAGCTCCAGAAAAAAGCCAAGAAAACTAAGAAAAAGGAGGAAGTCTAATGTCTCTTCTCTTTGGCACTCATTATCGCCTCGCTTACGATCAGGTCACCAGAAACCGTGGGCGCTCTTTCCTCACCGGCCTTGGCATCGCCATCGGCGTCGCTAGTATTATTCTCATTCTCTCCCTCATGGGTAGCATCCGGAATATGGTCAGTGTCCAAGTCGAAAACGCCGGCCAGAGTCTCATCGTTGTCCGCCCGTCCACCTCTGAAAATGCCGTCGATTCCATCATCAGTGATCTCACCGCCCAAAATCAGTATCTAACCAGCAATCTCAATTTGAACGACGTCAAACTCATCAAAGGTATCGATGGCATCACCGCTGCCGCGCCTCTAGCCGCCACTATTACCACGCTCTCCGCCGAGCGTCTTGATGATAACAACAAACCTTACACCCACACTATTGATTCCGGCTCCATCGTTGGCACTACCAAAGATTTCGAAACCATCGAGAATTTAGAACTCAAATCCGGCACCTTCCTCTCCGAAAGCGAAAAATCCAACACCGCCGCCATCGGCCATAACCTCTCTCTAAAACTCTTTGGCACCGGCGATTCTATCGGCCGCACCTTCACCGCTTTTGGCACCAAATTCTTCATCACCGGTCTCTTAAAAACCGAATCCGAGCCCATTAACTACAATAACATCGATTTCGACAACACTGTTTTCGTTAATGCCGATTACCTCAGCTCTCTCGGCTCCGCTCCCCAAGTCCAGCAAATCAGTGCTCGCGGAAAGAACGCCGACCTCCTCCCTTCTCTGTCCGCCCAAATCGAGACCAAATTAAAGGAGTCCAAAAAAGGCGACACTAATTTCACTGTCGCATACGGCGACAACATCTCCCATCCCGCCTCTAATTTCTTCACTCTTATCTCTGGTATGCTCACCATTGTTGCCGGTGTTTCCCTCATCGTCGGGGGCATCGGGATTATGAATATCATGCTCGTCTCCGTCGCTGAACGCACTCGCGAAATCGGTATTAGAAAATCCGTCGGTGCCACCTCCGGCAATATTCTTCTCCAATTCCTCTTTGAAAGCCTTATTCTTTCCACCCTCGGCGGCGTTGGCGGCCTCACTCTCGGCTATGCTCTTGCCTTCCTCCTCTCCATCATCACGCCTTTCACCCCATATATCGACATCAACATTCTCATGGTCACCCTTTCCACCTCCGTTGCAGTCGGCCTCCTCTTCGGCATCTACCCCGCCATTCGCGCCGCCCGCAAAAACCCCATCGACTCCCTCCGCTACTATCGTTAGAATCTGTGGTATAATATACATTATGTATATCTTGGGAATTGAAACTTCATGTGATGAAACCGCCGCCTCGGTCGTGAAAGACGGCCAAACCATTTTGAGCAACGTCGTCGTTTCCCAAATCGATATCTTCAAAGAGTATGGCGGCGTCATCCCCGAGGTTGCTGCCCGCTCCCATCTCGAGGCCATTCTCCCGGTCATTCATGAAGCCATCAGACAAGCCGAAAAAACCGACCCAGAGTTTTATGCTCGAAACCACACCGAAAAAGAAAAAGAATGCACACTCTCTCTTACCGGTATCGACACCATCGCCGTCACCCACACCCCCGGCCTTCTCGGCTCCCTCCTCATCGGCACCCTCACCGCCCGCACCCTCGCCATCCTCCACCACAAACCTCTCTACCCTGTCCACCACCTCAAATCCCACATCTATGCCAACTGGCTAGAAAGCAAGCAGCCAGAAAATCAATCGATTGATTTTCCGCTCCTAGCTCTGGTAGTCTCAGGTGGGCATACCCAGATTATCCGTATGCTCGCTCACAACCAGTTCGAAATCATCGGCACCACCAGAGACGATGCCGTCGGCGAATGTTTTGATAAGGTCGCGAAAATTCTCGGTCTCCCCTACCCTGGTGGCCCCTCTATCTCCAAGGCTGCCAAAAATGGCAACCCCAAAAAGTACCGTTTCCCTCACCCCAAGCTCTCCTCTCCAAACCGCGGCGAAACCAAATACAGCAGCCTTGATTTTAGTTTTTCCGGTCTCAAAACCGCCGTCCTGAGAGAAGTCCAAAAGGCCGCAGGAAAACCCATTTCCTTCCCTTCTCACGAACTCAAGAATCTTCTGAGCGAGCAACAAATCGCCGACTTCGCCGCCTCCTTCGAAGAAACCGCCACCGACATCCTCATTGAAAACTTACAAAAAGCCCTCACCCTCTACCCCGACACCAAATCCATCTGCCTCGCTGGCGGCGTCTCCGCCAACGAATTGCTAAGAAGCAAATCGAAATGCTCTTTCGAAAGGGTAGATACTGAAATAGCTAAAGGTAATTTCCAAGGGCGAGATAATCTCCCGTTTGAGAAATTACCCTTAGCTATTCCTGTATTCTTCCCCTCCAAATCCCTTTCAGGCGACAATGCCGCCATGGTTGCCGCCGCGGCTTATTACGAAATCCAATCTGGTGTCCAACCCACCGATCCTTACCACGTCTCCCTCTCTCCTCGCTCCCCTATTACCGCCTCCTAATTTACAACAGGCTCCCCATCTTATCCTTCTAATCTTGTGTTATAATTACCTTATGAAGAATATTGGAAAAATCCTCAAATCCCCCGCTCTCGCCCTCGGTCTCACCCCTCTAATTTTCACTCTTTCCCAAATCATCGTCCTCAGTTATTATTGGCTAAATAAAGGTTACGCCGGCGACTTCAGCCTCACCGTTTCCCGCTACGTCGGTCTCGAGCTCTGGACTTCTATCCTCTTTGCGGTCTTCAATCTAGCAATTATCGTCATTATGTTTCGCTACTATCTCTCCCTTCGAAAATCCCGTTCCCTTCTCTGGTTCATCTTCGGTTGCGTCCAGGTTGCAGGATTCCTCTTGCTCTCCATTTTTCCCCATAACGCCTTCATTGAGGACCCCACCGCCCGAGAAATCGTTAGCACCATCCACGAATACAGCGCTCGCGCCATGTTCATCGCGATGTTTGGCATGACTCTAGAAACTCTCCGCCTCTCTTACCCAAGTCATCTCAAATTCCTCCAAAATCTCCCTCTCTTAAGAGCGCCAAAAAACCTCTCCTTCCCCAAAATCACCGCCCCTGTTTGCTACCTCTTCCTCCTCTATGGCATCGTCTACGGCATCTCCTATACTACCCGCTGGCGCCCTATCTGGGACTATGTCTATATTCTCGAGACCGGCTATATCTACGCTTTTATCGTTTTTCTCCTCTTGACTCGCCGCATCACCAAAACCCAAATTACCTCTTAGGCCCCCTCAAAAATTCTTTCCAAACCCAAATTACCTCTTAATTCCCCTCAAAAATTCCTTCCGCTCCGGACTAATCCGCCGGCTTTCAATTGCTTTCTGAATCGCCTTATTATGTACCGCAACCGGCAACCTCTCCTCTGTTAAAATCTCCAGTGCCGCCTCCCATTGCTTAAAGAGCGCCGTCGCCAAATACCAAGCCACCGCCATCTCCACATAATATTGCCCCGTCTCCGTCGATTTCTTTCCTGAACTCTTATTGATCTCTCCTAAATCTCTTCTATCCTCGCCCACCATCTCTGGAAATTCCCTGTCGACACACTCACATACCTTCACCAAAAAATCCGGTGCAAATCTCTCATCCAGAAAATATCGCATCATCATCACCACCCCATAACGCACCGTAAAAGCCCTCTCGCTCTGGAGCCATTTTAGACATAGAAGCAACACCTCATCCAAATTCCTCTTAAAAACCTTCGGATTAAAACAGTCACACACCGCCCAATTCCGCACGAACGGCAAAAACTTCTCCACCTCTATTTTGCATTCCGAAAAATTATTCATTTGGGAAATAATCTCAACATGAGCATAATCATATTCTAAGAAGGAATGCGGCAAATCCTGTAAAAAATTATTCATACCATGATATAATTCCATGTCGACACCAGCATTCTTCCCCACCGTCAACTCCGAGGACCATCTTTTCTCCCCAAATACCAGCATAAGCATCTCGTCCGCCACCAATCGAATTTCCGGCACCCTTACTCCTAAAAAATATTCCGGAGGAAACCCAGGTATTCCCTTTGCCACAAATTCCGCATAAGTTAAATCTCGCCTATCCTCCAATTTTTCCCGTAATTTCAGTTCAAAACTATTCATCTTATGATATAATCATATCACATTTTATTCTTAAAAGCTGTGGTATAATATTTTCAATGAAAAATGTATCCGAAATCCCCCTTCAGCAAACCAAAGCGTGGGAAAAATTACAACAAGACCTTCACGAAACCACTTTTTTCTTATCTGAAAACGCTAAAAGCACATCTTCCCCTAGAAAAAACTCCAATACCACATCTGCTTCATCCGAAAACTCCGATACCACTTCTACCCAGAATCAGAACCAGAAAACCACCATTCCACCCTCTGTCAACTACCAAATGCTCATTATTAAAAAGTCAACTCCGCTTGGTCCCTACTTTTACCTGCCCTACGGCCCATATATCAGCCAAAAAACCGCCGGAAAATCCGCATATAACGCCATTCTAGCGTTAGCGGAACACGAAAACGCAATCTTTATCAGAATCGAGCCAAAAATGCCTGAAAACGCCGCCTATTGGCTAGAACGCGCAAAAAAATCCAAAGATTTGAGCCCGAAAGAAACTTGGATTTTGGATCTCACTCCTCCTCTGGAAACTCTTTACCGCGATATGAAACAAAATACTCGCAATTTAGCCAGAAATTATCCCAAAAAAGGCCTGACCGTCAAAAAAGTTGCCAAAACCCCTGAAAATTGCCAAATTCTCTATCATTTTTTGCAGACTGTCGCCAAAAATAATCATTTCAACCACATCGAAGAAAAAACCCTCCTGGCCGAAATCAATCAACCTTTCTCTTCCCTTTACATCGCTTACCTCGACCTTTCAAAAATCGCCCCCGATTCCACTCCTCTAAAGACCGCCAACACCGAAAATCCTTCAAAAACCTCAAAAATTCCTATCGCCGCCTCTCTCTTTTTTGACACCGAAAAAACCCGTTTCTATATGCAATCCGGCACCGACCCAGACTATCACAAATTCCCCGCCACTCTCGCCATTTTATCCGAAGCCATCAAAGACGCCAAAGCCAAAAATCTCGAAAATTTCGATTTTTGGGGTATCGCCCCCGAAAACGCCAAGAAAAACCATCCTTGGGCTGGCTTCACCAAATTCAAAAAATCCTTCGGCGGAACCGAAGTCGATTACGCCGGCACTCACGATATTATTCTAAAACCCGCCAAATATCGCCTCTACCACCTCTTCCGCCAGCTCAATCTCTTAAAACGCAAAATTTTCCACTAATCCCCCGTTAGAATTTCGCGCCCGAACCGAGCCTATTTTTCTTTATTTTTCCGATCAAACGCCGCCAGCGAAAACAGCGACCTTTTTTCACCATCTATGATTCCCTGCGCTTTTTTTAGCATTTTTTCTAGACTCTCATCCGAATTCGCCGACCCTACATGCACCGTCTTCACCACTTTCCTCCCCTCTTTATAACAGACTTGCACCGCCGTCGCCCCCGAAGAAGTTTTGTATTTACGAATATACGCCATATCTTTATTTTACCACTAAATTTCCCTACTTTTCCACTAATTGTGAAAATCCTTACGCTTTATTCCCCTATTTTTTAGAAACCACTTGACTTGAGAACCCCCATCCACTATAATAAACATAACAATTATCTCCAAACCGCGAGAGTTCTTAAAACCGGGATAATTGGTAGGGTGTACTTAGTAAACAATGTTTTGTGCGAACTGTCCACCACAAGACTGGCTTTTTGTGCAAAAATCAAAAAATTTCACACTGAAATTCTGCAAACTATTTCACGAAAAATCTATCCCTTATGGTATAATATTTACAAACAATTGTCGGAGAAGAAACATGAAATTTGCTAAGAGTTACGAACCGGGGGAATATGAAAGCGATATTTACGCCGCCTGGGAGGCTTCTGGCGCCTTCAACCCCCAGAAAAACCCCAAAAACACCCCTGAAGATGCCCAAATCAATCCAGTGGACCATACCTACTCTATCGTTATGCCTCCGCCCAATGCCAACGGCAATCTTCACATCGGCCATGGTCTCACCGTCGCCATTGAAGATTCTCTCATCCGTTACCATCGTCTCTTGCAAGATGAAACTTGGTATATCCCCGGCGCCGATCACGCTGGCTTCGAGACTTGGGTAGTCTACGAAAGAAACCTCGAAAGTCAGGGTCATACCCGTTTTGAATATTCTCGCGACGAGCTCTATCGCAATGTCTGGGATTTTGTCGCCACTCAACGGGGAAACATGGAGCTCCAACTCCGCGCCCTCGGCGCCTCTTGCGCTTGGGATGATTTGACCTTCACTTTGGACGACAAAGTCATCGCTCGCGTCTATCAGACTTTTGAAAAAATGTGGCAAGATGGCCTCATCTACAGAGGGGAAAAGCTCGTCAATTACTGTCCTAAACATCAGACTGCTTTTGCCGATATTGAGGTAGAGCATAAGGACGAGAAGGGAACTCTCTGGGATGTCGCCTATCCTCTAGCAAACGGCGATGAGGAAATCGTCGTCAGCACCACCCGTCCTGAAACTCTCTTTGGTGATACCGCCGTCGCTGTCAACCCTAAGGACGAGCGCTACCAAGACCTCATCGGCCAGAATGTCAAACTCCCCTTAACTGACCGTGAAATCCCCATTATTGCTGACGAACACGCCGACCCGACTTATGGCACCGGCGCCGTCAAAATTACCCCTGCTCATGATTACGACGACTTCGAAGTCGGAAATCGCCACGACCTTGAGAGAATCCGCGTCATCGACGACGAAGGGAAGATGCAAAACGTCCCTGATCCTTACCTCGGCCTCACCACTACTAAGTGCCGAGAGAAAGTTTTGAAAGACCTCGAGTCTCAGGGCCTTTTAAGGGGCGAGCGGAAAATCGTCCACAGTGTCGCCCATTGTTACAAATGTGACGCTGTTATTGAGCCTACTTTGAAAGAGCAATGGTTCATCGATGTTGAAAAACTCGCCAACATGGCCATCCGCCATCTGAAAAAGGGCGAAATCAAATTCTACCCCGAGAACAAGGGCAAAGTCCTCATCAATTATCTTGAAGGGCTGAAAGATTGGAATATCTCCCGCCAAATCCCTTGGGGTATTCCTATCCCCATGTTTAAAAAGGCCCCTCTAGCATCGTCAGAAAACCAGCCTAAGTATATCAATTCTCCCTCTGCAGCTTACGAAAAAGCTCCCGAGTGGATTTTCAATACTGCCGTAGAAAGCACTACACTTGAACAAAACGGCGTCCTTTACGTTCGCGACGAAGACACCTTCGACACCTGGTTCTCTAGCTCACATTGGCCCATTGTCTGCACTAACTGGGAAGAAGGGAAGGAAAACCCCTTTTACCCTCTGAATGTCATGGAAACCGGCGCCGATATTCTCTTCGCCTGGGTTGCCCGCATGATTATGATGGGTATTTATGTTACTGGCTCCGTTCCGTTCAAAGAAGTTTACCTCCACGGCTTAGTTCTTGATAGCCATGGACAAAAAATGTCTAAGAGCAAGGGAAATGTCTTAAACCCCTTAGAGCTTGTCGAAAAATATGGCTCCGACGCTTTCCGTCTCGGTATTCTACGTGGCCGCTCCGCCGGACTCAACCAAGCCTTCTCTGAAGATTCCGTCAAAACCGGCCGCAATCTCTGCAACAAGCTCTGGAACATCTCCCGTTTCGTCCAAGAGTTAGTAGACGCGGGCAAGGCCTCCGGAATGCAAGATTCTGTGAGTCTCATAGGCGAGGGCATGAAGGGTTTTCCGAACAATAAAGAGATTTCTCCCCGAGAAACGACCACACTCGCGGACTCGAGTCCGCGAAAGTCCGCGGCGAGAGTCCGCCCGAGTGTGGTGGTTTCGAACGGGCGAGAAATCTCCCGTTCGGAAAGCCCTTCATCTCTCGCCTACACCACCGACTCCATGGGTGAAGACTGGATTTGCCGCGAAATCAACGAA
>CAYRGP010000019.1:0-10253 GCA_964423995.1 uncultured Candidatus Saccharibacteria bacterium | reverse complement strand
ACCGCCGAAATCTCGATAAAATCTGCCTGATATTCTTTCGCGAGAATTCTCGCCAATGTCGTCTTGCCAGTCCCCGGCGGACCCCAGAAAATTAGATTGACCGGCTCACCCTTCTTTACAATCTCCGTCAAAATTTTCCCATCGCCGATAATCTCTTCTTGGCCGATTACCTCACTAAGTGTCTGCGGTCTCATTCTCTCCGCGAGCGGTACTCTATTCATACTGTAATTATAGCAAAAACTTACTACTATGTCCACGACATCAAAATAGATTTTGTCAAGTAGGAAATGTTCGGTTGACCCCTGTTAAGACCGGACTAAAACCAGCATAAAATCTCGAAAAATCAATATTGACAACCAACTTTCTCTCGTGGTAAAATAAACCTAAGAATCGGGCGGCGTTGAGAGGCGCCCGATTACGCATATTAAGAGAAAGGGGGGATTTTATGACTAATTCCGAAAAGAAGTTTATCGACATCACTCAGAACGAGAAAAACCTTTGCGTCCCGTATGGTAGAATCGGACTTGCTCCGACTACGCATATTCTGAGCTGGCATCCGTTAATTATGCATAAGATTACCGAAATGCGTAAAAAGGATACCGACAGCTCCACTTTCCGCCAGCTCGTTGGAGAGGTCACTACGCTGATTTGCGCTGAGGCTATGCAGCATCTCTACACTGAAGAATATGTTGTCGAGACGCCAATCTGTAAAACCGTAGGTCGTCGTATTAGTGGGAAAAAGCTCGTCGTCGTTCCGATTATGCGTGCCGGGATCGGCATGGAAGACGCAGTGAAACTAGTCGTCCCTAAGTCTCGGACGGGCCACATCGGCCTTTACCGGGATGAGAAGACTCTGGAGCCACACGAGTATTTCTGTAAAATGCCGAAGGGTATTGAGGAGCGGGAAGTTTTCATTTTGGATCCGATGCTCGCCACTGGCGGCTCGGCCGACGCTGCCATCCAGCTCATCAAGAAGAGAGGGTGCAAGAGGATTAATTTTCTCTGCATTATCGCCGCGCCTCAGGGTGTCGATCTAATTCAGAGCAAACATCCGGGTGTTGAGCTCTACATCGGCTGCCTGGACAGAGGTCTGAATAAGAAAGGCTACATCGTACCGGGTCTCGGCGACGCTGGAGATCGGATTTTCGGAACTAAGTAACAAAAGCCGCCCTGATAAGGGTGGCTTTTCACTTTTTCGTATGATATAATATTCACAGATGCCCAAGTGGCGGAATTGGTATACGCGGTGGACTTAAAATCCGCTTCCTTTACCGGATTATGGGTTCGAGTCCCATCTTGGGCACCACGGTGCTGTGGCGGAGTGGTTACGCAGCGGTCTGCAAAACCGCGTACACCGGTTCAATTCCGGTCGGCACCTCCAAAAAAATATATTATTATGCAGTATGAAACAAGGGATCGGATTATCGATGGTGTTGTCAAAGCTTTAAAAGCTATCGGCCATAGCAATCTACTTTTTGGGACCTTTCTCATCGCAGAGGGTCTTTCTTTAATTTTCGCCCCCAGTCTCTTCCCGATTTTTATTACCCTAAGTATTCTCATCGCCTATGCTTTTGCTATTGAATGGTTTTTTAACGTCATCCGCGGCGAAAAAACTCTCTGGAATATTATTCAGAGAGTTTTTATTGTCATTATCATTATTGCCCTATTAGTTTACTGTGGATTTATGATTTTTGACGAGGTCTTTCGCCTCAGCGTAGACCGCGTGATTGTTTCCGCTACCACTATCGGCGATGGTTCTAAAAACCTTTACCAATCTTTCAAAATCGAGAAACGTCGCCGCGCGCGGCTCTTCTTCAGCATCTCCAGCGGACTTGCCATTCTCTATGGCGTGATTTACGCCATCGTCGGCGGCGCCGAGGCCAATATTTTTACCACTACTATTCATGGCGTCATCTTCGTCCTCTGCGGTCTAACCAACCTCTGGTTCTACATTCGCAACCGCCGGCCTAGCCAAAATCTTGAAAAGACCAAGACCAATACCGAGACCAAAACTAAAACCGAGCCCGAGTTCGCCGGGGAATTAGAAATAACCGAGAATTAAATACAGGTATAACCGCCGTCCACCGGGAGAATTACCCCCGTCACATAAGAGGCTTCCTCGGATGCGAGGAAAATCACCGCAGCATCCAGTTCGCCTTCTTGGCCGTATCTCTGCATTGGTACCGTCCGCTTCGCGAACTCTTGGAACCGCTCGGTGTCTAATACCGCCGTCGTTAGCTCAGTATAAAAATATCCGGGACAAATCGCGTTACAAGTAATCCCATCGGTCGCTAGCTCGGCCGCTACCGCTCTTGTAAAGTTCACTACAGCGCCTTTAGAAGTATGATAAGCAATCGTCGGAATTTCCGTATTCCCGACTAGGCCGTACATCGAGGCGATATTAATAATCCGCCCATAGTGATTTTTCTGCATAATTTTCGCAAAAGCCCGCGTCATTTTAAAAACCGAGGTCTCGTCGGTCGCAATCGTAAAGTCCCATTCCTCGTCATTCATCTCGGTTACGCCCTTATCTTTGGACGAGCCAGCACAGTTCAAAAGAATGTCTACTCTGCCGAATTCTCTCTCGACTGCCTCCGCTGCGGCATTAATCTCGTCGCTAGAGGTCACGTCGCACTTAAGCGGAAGGACCTTCTCTGCGCCGAGTTTCAAAAGCTCTGGCTTGAATTCTTCTAGCCGCTCGTAGCGTCGCGCCAAAATCACTAGACTCGCGCCCTGTCTAGCTAAAGCTCTCGCCATCTGCTTGCCAAGCCCACTACTCGCCCCCGTTACTACTGCAATCTTCTCCTTCAAACTAAACATAAAACAACTCCTTTATCATAAAAATTATACCACAAAAGCCGCCGATATATCTATTTTCGTGTGCCGATTTTCACGCAGTTGACTTCCGCCGCCTTCGCAAAATTCAGATACTGCGTCGACTTCGGCGCGCAATTTTGAGTCGCCACCATCCCAGAATTGATAATGCGAATCATCCCTCCGATTCTTTTTGCCCCTCTCACATCGCGCGGAAATGGCCGAATCGTCGGGGAGACTATGCCTCCGTGCCCGCCCATTTTGTCGACCACCGTATCCACCCCCAGCGGCAAACACCCCCCATGCGTATGTCCAAAAGACGCCACATCGAAATTCTCGACTAGTATCCGCTCCGCCTTTTTCGTCATATCCGGCCCATGCGCTACGAACCAATTAGTTTTAGCATGGTCCAATTTTGGTACGCCGATTAGCTCCAGATGTTTCTCGAAAACCGTCGGATTATTTTCGTGTCGTCCACCTTTACCGAGACAATACTCTGGGCTCTGAAACATCCCGAACACTCTAATATGCTCGGTCTCGAACCAAGCGTCATTTAGTAATGTTACCCCCGTCTCCTCGCAGATGCTTTGCCAATTCGGTATCGCCGTATTGTCGACCATCCCATTTTCCGTCGGTACAATATAATCGTGTGACCCTAGCACCATCACTGTCGGTGCGAAAGATTGACATAATAAGAACCATTCTCTCAGTTTCCTCAGACTCTCTAAATTCTGGAACTCGCGCGGACTATCCATTAAATCCCCCTGTAAAATAATCAGCTCCGGCCGAATTTTTGAAAAAGCCGTCCTTAACATTTTGTATTGCCGTCTAGAAACAATCGGGGAAATGTGCCAGTCCCCAGACACTGCTACACTGGTCAGAAAAGGCGCCTCAAAAACGTGCGTCGTTCTAATTTTGCAAATAGCCGGTTCTTTCAATTTCACCCCTGTATTATACCACAAAAACGGCTCTTCCAAAATCCCTATGGTTGGTGTATAATAAAATCATTAATAAGGAGATAAATATGCCCGCATGGTTAATTGTAATATTAGTTATAGTTGGTCTACTTGCCATCTTTGGCATCTATATTTGGAGCACCTATAATAGCTTAGTGAAGACGAATGAGCGCGTCGACGAGGCTTGGTCCGATATCACAGTCCAGCTAAAATACCGCGCCGATTTAATCCCGAATCTCGTCGAGACTGTAAAAGGTTACGCGAAACATGAAACTGCCGCTATCAAAGAAGTTTCTGAGGCTCGTGCCAAGATGATGGGCGCCCGTGGCGTCAAAAGCACCGCCGAGGCCGATCAGAGCTTAACTGGCGCGCTTTCTCGCCTCATGGCCATCTCGGAGGCTTACCCAGAGTTGAAAGCCAACGAGAATTTCAAAGAGCTCATGGGCCAGCTCGCCGACACTGAGGATAAGATTCAGGCTGCTCGTCGTTTCTATAACGCCGGCGCCAAGGAAATCAACGCTAAGATTAAGATGTTCCCAGCGAACATCCTCTTCCACAGCTTTAAGACTCGTGAATATTACGAGGTCGCCGAGAGTGAGAAAGAGAAAATCGCGAACGCTCCTGACGTGAAGTTTTAACCATCTCGGGCCCTTCGGGGCCCCAGATTTTCGGAAGGAAGATATGTACAAGCAGATTGATGCGAACAAACGCAAAACAGTTCTCTTAATGATTGGCTTTATTTTAATCATCGGTTTAGTCGGTGCGCTTTTTGCTTATGCATTTAGTAATTGGGTCATTTCCGTTGTCGTCGTCGTGATTGCGGCGATTTATGCTTTTGTACAGTACTATGCTTCTTCTTCGCTCGCGGTCGCCATGACTGGTGCTCGCGAAATCCAGAAAAAGGACAATCCAAAATTATACAACGCTGTGGAGAATCTGACTTTGACCGCCGGTCTCCCCATGCCGAAGGTCTACATTATTGACGACAAGGCGCCCAACGCTTTTGCCACCGGCCGCGACCCCAAGCACGCCGTAGTCGCCGTCACCACCGGCCTCCTCGATATCATGGACGACAAAGAACTGACCGCCGTCATGGCTCACGAGATTTCCCATGTGAAAAATTATGACATTAGAGTATCTTGTATCACTTTCGGGTTGGTTTGTCTGATTGGTCTTTTATCTGATCTCGGTCTCCGGATGTTCTATATTGGCGACGATGATGATCGTAGCCCGGTCGGCTTTATTGTGGTGCTAATTACGGCGATTTTTGCGCCGCTCGCCGCCTCGATTGCCCAGATGGCGGTATCAAGAGAGCGTGAATATCTTGCGGATGCCTCGGCGGTGAACATTACGCGTTATCCGGAGGGGATGATTTCCGCTCTGAAGAAGCTCGAGACCCATTCTCGCCCGATGCGCCGCCAAAATCCCGCGACAGAGGCCCTCTATATTAACGAGCCGATGAAAAAGGGCTTTTTCTCTAATCTTTTTAGTACCCATCCGCCGATTGAAAAACGTATTGAGAGGCTCGAGCATGGCAAAAACACCTTCTAAAATTGAATCCGCCAAGACCTCTTGGCGCTCTCGTCAGAAAACTAAAAAGAATCAGCACCGGTCTTTTCGGCGTTCCTACCATGAGGATTACGCTCGAGATTTGCCCGCTCCCGGTCTTCTCCATCATGCCATTAATACCTTCCAGTTTATTTTTAAAAATTGGCGGCTCTTTTTGCCGTTTTTGATTTTAATCGTTGTCCTTAATATCCTACTTGTCGGCTTGATGAGTCAGGAGACTTACGCGGAGTTCCAGAATAATCTCGACCAGTCCACCGACGGTCTGAAAATTAACCAAGTCGCGCGCGCCGGTCTTTTGCTTATTTCTACGGTTACCACCGGCGGTCTTACCCAGGGTGCCTCCGAGGTCCAACAAGTTTTCGGGATACTACTCTTCATTGTCGTCTGGCTCTGCACGATTTACATCGTTCGCCATCGTCTGGCTGGGCACAAAATCAAGCTCCGCGACGCGCTCTATAATGCTCTGACCCCGTTTCTATCCACACTGATTGTTGCTCTGATTATTTTGGTCGAGCTCATCCCAATCGCGCTAGTCGTCATCACTTATTCCGCCGCCGTCTCGACTAATTTCTTAGAAACGCCGTTTTATGCTTTTGTCTACTTCGTTTTTGCGGCGCTTATGAGTCTACTTTCTATCTATCTCATCTCCAGTACTTTGCTCGCGCTCATCGCGGTCTCGGCGCCGGGCCTTTATCCCCTCGTTGCCATCCGCACCGCCAACGACCTCATCGCCTCGCGCCGTATTCGTTGGATTATCCGGGTGCTGTTCCTTTTTATCGTTTTTGCTGTCGTCTGGGTCGTCACTATGCTTCCGATTATTCTTCTTGATCTTTGGCTAAAAAGCATCTGGGACTGGACGGCCGGGATTCCTTTTGTCTCCCTCATGCTCCAAGTCATGACTACTTTCACCGCGATTTACGTCACGACATATCTTTACCTTTTCTACCGCCACCTTCTCAATATCGACGATGAGACAAAGGAGCTAAAAAATGACTAAAGCCGAGGCTAAGGAGCGGATTGAAAAATTACGGGCTCTGATTAACGACTACCGTTACCATTACCATGTCCTAGATGAGTCCACCATGTCCGAGGCGGCGGCCGATTCTCTGAAACACGAGCTATCGAAATTAGAGGCGGAGTTCCCAGATCTCATCACCCCAGACTCTCCGACTCAGCGTGTTGCCGGAAAACCTTTGGACAAATTCACCAAGGTAGAACATAAAGAGCGGATGATTTCTCTAGCCGACGTTTTTTCTCACGAGGAAATCAGAGATTGGGTGGATCGGAATCAGAAACTAGTCCCTAGCGCGAAGTTCGAATATTTTACTGATATAAAAATGGACGGCTTAGCCTGTGCTTTGCATTATGAAAATGGCCTGCTCGTCCGCGCCGTCACGCGCGGCGACGGCCTCGTCGGGGAAGATGTCACGATGAATGTTCGCACCATCGAGAATGTCCCGCTAAAATTACAGGACGTAGCCGGGTCCGGGAATAATGCCATACCAGAAAAAGTAGAAATCCGGGGCGAAATTGTCATCTTCAAAAAAGATTTTGAGCGACTAAACGCCGAGCAAAAAAAGCGGGGCGAAAAACCCTTCGCGAACCCTCGGAATCTCGCCGCCGGCTCCATCCGCCAGCTCGACCCGAGAATCGCCGCCTCTCGTCCGCTGAAATTCATCGCTTACGATCTCGTCACGCCGAACCTCCCCACCCATCGAGAGGCCTACGAAGAGCTTCGCCATCTTGGGTTTCAGACCTCTGGTGAGGACCGCGTCTTTAGTTCTATTGAAAAGGTCTTTGACGAAATCGAGCGTCTGAGAGATTATCGCCAGACTCTCCGTTTTAACACTGACGGTATGGTAATTAAAATCAACGACCGGGCGATTTACCAGTCTCTCGGCATCGTTGGTAAGACCCCGCGCGCCGCGGTGGCTTTCAAATTCCCGGCCGAGGAGTCTACGACTAAGGTTAAAGATATCGTCATCAGCATCGGCCGCACCGGCGCGGCCACCCCTGTGGCGATTTTAGAGCCAGTAGAAGTTGCGGGCAGTATCGTCCGCCACGCCTCGCTCCATAACGCCGATGAGATTGCTCGTCTCGATGTCCGTATTGGTGACACTGTGATTATTTACAAAGCCGGCGACATCATCCCGCAGATTAAAAAGGTTCTCTTAGAACTCCGCCCGAAGGGAACGCTCGCCTTTAACTATGAAAAGGCCCTGAAGGAACAGTATCCGGAGCTAGAGTTTTATCGCCCGAACGGGGAAGTAGTCTACCGCGTAAAAGGAGAAGATTCGGACTTAATTTTGAAACGCTCGCTGGAATATTACGCCAGTAAGCCGGCTCTGAATATCGAGGGTCTCGGCGAGAAAAACGTCGTGGCGCTCGTAGATAGCAAATTGGTTTCTAGTATCCCCGCGCTTTATCGCCTGACTGTCCCGGAGGTAGCGGGATTAGAGCGTTTCGCGGAGCTCTCCGCCCAGAATCTTATCACCGCCATTCAGAGCTCCAAGACCGCTCCGCTCTCCAAATTCATCACCGCTCTCGGCATTCGCCACGTCGGCGCCCAGACCGCCGTCGCTCTAGCGAACCATTTCCGTTCTCTCGAAAATCTCCAGAACGCGACCGAGGAGGAACTATTGTCCATCCCTGATATCGGCAAAATCGTGGCCGAGTCTATCCTCGCCTATTTCGCCGACGAGGATAATTTGAAGATGCTAGAAGAGCTGAAAAATCTCGGGGTCAACCCAGAGTTTTCCGACGTATCTTCCGCTCCACTCGCCGGCAAAAGCTATGTGATTTCTGGCACCATCGAGGGCTACGGCCGCGAGGAGGCCGAGGATGCCTTGCGCCGCCTCGGCGCCACAGTGACCGGCGCTGTCACGAAGACTACAACAGCTCTCATCACTGGCGAAAAGCCTGGGCGGTCCAAGCTGGAAAAAGCCGAAAAACTCGGTGTCCCAGTCCTCTCAGCCTCCGATTTCTTGGAGCTCGTCAGCTAAAATCCTTGACTTACCATAACCACTACCATATAATATAACTAATACATAAGAGAGGTAGTGTTGACATGTCAAAACGAAAATTAATTTTACCAATTTGCCTAGTAATGGCTACTATTTTTGGTGTAGTTCTAGGCTCCGGCTCCGTTAATGCCTCCCCTTCCGCTGGCGTAGAAGTCAGTGCGAATATCCAGGAATTCCTCCGTATGGCTCTAGACACCAACGCTCTCGCCTTTGAAGATAGCGAAGGGAACACCACCATCTCTCCTAGCCCATCTGGCACTCTTGCTTCTGGCAATGTCAATGTCGCCGTCACGACCAATACCGACAAAGGTTTCACTATCTCCGCCTACACTCATGGCGCCACTACCGACATGACCAACACTAACACAGATCTGAGCGCTTCCATCCCTTCTGTTAGTACCGCCACCGGCTACGATTCTACTACCGGCCTCTCCGCTCTCCCTACGGACACTTGGGGCTTCAGAAAGAAAACCGGCGAGAATACTTATGGCAACTGGTTCGGCGTCGGTACAGACGATACCCATGCTACTGTTATCGAGAACAGCGATAGCTCCAGCTCGGAATATTGCTCCACCCTCGCCTACCCATTAAACACTAGCGGTTGTAGTGCCGGTACTTACGCCGAGCATACCCTAAACTTCGGCGCTAACCTCACTCCTAATCTCCCTGCCGGTACTTATACTAATGATGTCGTTATCTCCGCTATTGTAAAGTCCAACGGCGCCCGTTATATGCTAAACTTCGATTCTAATGGCGGCCAGAACACTATGGCTTCCCGTAGCATTATCACCGGTAGCACCTTCAATCTCCCCGCCACCACCAACGTCACAAATGGAGACTATGAGCTATCTGGCTTCGCTTTCACAAGCTCCGCCACCTCCCCGGCCTACACTCCCGGCCAGACGGTGAACGTGAACGACTTCCTCACCGCCGCCACCTCCGCCGGCCAGGACATTGATGCCGGGATTACGCTCTACCTAATCTGGCAAGAGCCAATCGCCTATATGCAAGAATTTAGCTGTACCAACGACCTCGCCACCGGCGAGACCATGGAGCTCGTCGATAAGCGCGATGGCTCCGCCTACAACGTCAAGAAGTTCAGCGATGGCACCTGCTGGATGACGGCAAACCTCATCCTCGGCCACGACAAGGGCTACGCCCTCACCTCTGAGCTCACCAATATCCCCGATAATGATGGTGGCTCTATCAGCAACAATGGTACCTACTACCTCCCTGCCGCTGGTAGAAGAGGCGCCTTCAATAGCTCCACTGATTCCGGTACTTCCACCTTTGATGGTAATAACGACAGCCAGGCCCAGGTCCAATACCGCGCTCAAGGTCAAGGCGGAGACCAATCCAGCTCCGGTACGCTATCTCAAAGCACCGGCTACTACAACTTCTACGCTGCCACCCTCGGCAAGAGCTATTATAACGGCGGTACATCCGCCCCATCCGGTTATCCTTCTGCTGGCCGTGACATCTGCCCGAAAGGCTGGCAGCTCCCAACTGGAGACACTGGCTCTAAATCCTGGTACTATTTCTACAACACCCTAAATGGAGGCTCTCATAGCAATATGATGAGCGCCTCTGGCGCGGGCTTCCTCTACTCCGGCTACTACTACAGCTCCCAGCTGTACTACGTCGGCTCGGACGGCTTCTGGTGGTCTTCTACCGTCCTCAATACCTACCGCAGCTACAGCCTGTACCTGAGTTCCTCTGGCTACGTCTACCCGCAGAGTGACAACGTCAAGTACTACGGCTTTGCCGTGCGTTGTGTGGCGCAGTAGCATCGTTAAGAGTCTTTCTGTTTACCCCAGCGACTGCCCGAACAAGAATAACCGTTAGGGGTTTTCGAGGGGGTACGGAGCGCGGCAGCGCGAGTAGTAGCGCC
>CAYRGP010000018.1:0-10613 GCA_964423995.1 uncultured Candidatus Saccharibacteria bacterium | reverse complement strand
AGCAAGCGTTTGGTGACCTCGAGGTCCTCGAAGGCGTGGGGACCGTCCGCTCTTAAGATAGTTTTTTCGTGGCCTTTACCGAGGATAAGGACGAGGTCGCCAGATTTTGCCTCTTCCAAGGCTCTTTTGATGGCGTGTTCGCGGTCTAAGTCAATGATGATTTGGTCATCTAGAAGTCCGGCTTTTTTACAGCCATTTTTGAACATCTCGGCGATTTTTTCGGGGTCTTCGTCACGAGAATCATCTTCGGTGATAATGCAGAGGTCACTGTATTTTCCGGCGATTTCGCCACGGCTTTCCCGGGTGGACTCATCGCGTCGGCCGGCACCGCCGAAGAGCGAGATGATACGGCCGTTAGGATTGGGGTAGACGCTGTCATAGACTTTTTGGAAGGCGTCGGGAGTGTGAGCGAAATCGACGATGACGCCGAAATTTTGGCCGGCCTCTACCCGATTCATGCGGCCCTCTACATTATCAAGAGCGTAAATGCCTTGCTCGATCTGCTCGTCTTCTAGCCCTAATTTCCTGCCGACAGCTACGGCAGCGAGAGAATTATAGACATTGAATTTCCCGGGGATTTTAGTTCTGATTTCGAGCGTAGGCTGGCCCTCGGAGCGGGCTTTATAGCGGACACCTTCTGGGCTGAGCTGAATTTTAACGGCCTCGAAATCGCCATGATTCTCAATGCTATAGGTGTTATATTTATTGCTGTTCCCATCTGGAGAGATGGCGTGTTTGAACTCTTGCCAAGAAGGATCGTCGAGGTTAATAATGCCGAACTTAGCATCTTTAAAGAGCTTGGTTTTGGCCTTAACGTAGCGATCGAAAGTCTTATGATAGTCCAAATGTTCGTGAGTAACGTTGGTCATGACGGCAATTTCAATCGGGATGCCGAGAGTGCGATATTGAGCAAGGGCATGAGAGGTAACTTCCAGAACGAGAAACTCAGCGCCGGCCTTTTTGATGGCGCGGATGCGCTTGTTTAAGGTGCTGACTTTGGGGGTGGTCATATGCTCAACTTGTTTATGTAAAGGCACAGCAAAGCGCATAGCTTCCTCTGAAGGTGTGTTGCTCTCTTCGTCTGGGGTAGGGACACCTCCCCAGGCGACGGTGGTGATTAGGCCGGCTCTAAGCCCAGCATGATTGAGCATCTTCCAGATCATAAAGCAGGTAGTGGTTTTGCCATTGGTGCCGGTGACACCGATGACGCGGAGATTTTTAGCAGGATGGCGGTATTTAAGGCCAGAAAGCTCGGTGCCGATAATATGATAAGGGATAACTAAGGTGTTGTAACCTGGAATAGCGTCTTTTATACTCATATAGTTCTATTATACCATGGTATAATACAGATATGAACAACACGGAAAGAGCAGAAGGGGCGATGATCGGGTTGGCAGTTGGGGATTCCCTAGGGGCGAATTTTGAGTTTGGTTTCCCAGGTTTTTCGGAGCTTGTAGATTCACAAATTGAGATGGTGGATGGGCCGTATCCGGCGGGAGCTTGGACGGATGATACCTCTATGGCGTTGTGTCTTGCGGATAGCTTAATTAATTGTTCGGGTTATGATTCTTATGATGTAATGGAGAGATATAAAAAGTGGTGCTATGAGGGATATAGGACGTATGATGGAAAACCGGCGGCCGATGTGGGTGGGCAGACAAAGGCGGCGATTGATGAGTATGTTAAGCATCCGGTAGTCTTTGTCGATGATGAGCGGGACGAGAGAGCTGGAAATGGGGCTTTGATGAGGCTAGCACCGGTAGTGATTGCAAGAATGAATGAGGGGATTGTTTCGGCGATGGAACTTGCGCAAATTTCAGCGAGAGAGACGCATTTTTCAGAGGTGGTAGAGACTTCGGCAGAGATTTTTGCGGCGATGCTCTATTTGGCGCTTTCGGGGGTAGAGACAAAGGAAGAGGTGATTAAGGTTTCTAAGTACTCTTCTCGGCTGGAATTTTCAGGGATGCTTTCGGAGATTTTGGGGTCCTCGGATATTTCGGCGAGGAAATCTTTGCAGTCCCTAGGCGGATATACGGTGGATGCTCTAAAAATAGCAGTATGGGCTTTTGTGAATTTTGATGATTTTGAGACAGGGGTGAAAGAGGTAATTAAGCTCGGTGGGGATACGGATACGAATGCGGCGATTTATGGGCAGATTGCAGGGGCATACTATGGTCTTTCGGGAATTCCTGTAAGGTGGCGAGAGAAATTATTGGGATATAAAGAGATGTGTGAGTTGGCAGACAAGCTCGCTAGTATGAAGGTTTGCCCGATCATGAGGACAAGATTTGAAGAAGACGAACAATCTTTTAGCTGAGGTGGGGGCTTTCCCCGTAGTGTGGTTAAATGTAGAACCATTGATTTTTTAGGGGATTTAAGTTAAAATTAGCTTAAATATTACATAAAGGAGTTGTTATGACTTTGAGGAAACTATTATTAACAATTGCAGGAGCGTTAGGTCTTTTGGGCTCTTTTCTCCCATGGTATAGTTTTTCATTTTTCGGTCGTTATACCGTAAACGCTTTTCAGATGAGCGTGCTTTATATCGTTTTGGCGATTTTGATGATATTGGCATCGGTAGTAGCAATTTTGTTAGCGACGCTGAAAGAAGAACAGATTAAGAAGATTGTGAAGGTGAAGGATAACGTTAATTTAACGATGGCTGTCGGGATTGTCATGGCAGTGATTACGGCAGTGGCCTTTATTGCCCTTAAGAGCGAGTCTCAGGGATTTGGCGGCTCGAGTTGGGGTATTTGGCTTATGGCTATTGCATCGGCTGCTACGATTGTTCTGAGCGTCTTAAAACGCAAAGAATTAGACAAGGTCGTCATCAAAACAGCCACTGGCACCAAGTCTGACACGAAGAAGACCACGAAGAAATAAGATTTTAAACGCCCCTTTGGGGCGTTTTTTGAGGACTAGGGAAATTGGATGCATTCATACTCGGGGTGTGCGTGGAGCTATGAAGGTAACGAAGGGGTGGTATTTTTCCCTTTCTTAAGGTATAATTACCTATGGAAGCGTGGCCGAGTGGTTGAAGGCGCACGACTCGAAATCGTGTGGGCCGAAAGGTCTCGGAGGTTCGAATCCTCTCGCTTCCGCCAATTCGAAGAATAAACTAGAAAAGCGTAGCTTTTCTAGCAGACTTGAGGAAATAAAAATAGAGAGCTTGCTCTCTTATTTTTATTGACGAAAGGATGCGTAGAAACGAAGTTTCTAGTTTATTCGGATACTTGGCGCCTTCAAGTGGGTAGGATCCACATCCTCTCGCTTCCGCCATTTTTTGTTTCACAAAAATGGCTCCAGCGACAGGTCTCAAGGGCTGAACGCTTCCGCCAATCCGAACGAATAGCCGAAATTTGGCTATTTTTTCTCTGTTCTGAGTTTGTTCGAACCTCGTCAAATTGCTTTTCTAAGGTTTTGTAATTCTCTTGAATAGGGATGAGCCATTTATAAGGGGTAATATTCAATTTTCCGTCTAAAATCGTAATGTTTGATCCTAAACTTTGTAGGAGCTCTCGCTTAACTAAAATATCGCCATTTTCAAAGCGTTTCCTGCCACACGGCAGTTTAAAAGAATATGCTATAATTAAACATTTCTACCGATTTAGTTTAAATGTATGCTATATTATTAAACTTTTTAATAAAAATTGTTGAATAATTTGAATATTTATGATACAATTAGAGTATGAAACGATACAACCAAGGAAATTTCATAAGAGAACAAGCGGATACTGATTTTGAATACCAGTATTTTATGCCAAGCTTATTACCAGATATCTTTGAGTTTGACGACCCAAATATTAATGTACTCTTGGAAGATGCCACGCAAAAATTAGGAGAATTGAACGCCTATTCTCTTCTAACTCCAGACATAGATTTTTTCATTAAGATGCATGAGGTAAAAGAGGCAACAGAATCGAGCCGAATAGAGGGGACGAGGACTAATGTTGATGAGGCAGTTATGGACGAGGAGGATGTTGAACCAGAGAAGCGCGATGATTGGAGAGAAGTGCAAAACTATGTTAAAGCTTTAAATTTTGCTATTGATAAGATGCAAACGCTACCACTGGCTACTAGATTAATTAAAGAAACTCATGCGGTACTTCTTTCTGGTGTGCGTGGCGAAAATAAGACACCTGGCGAGATACGGAAATCTCAGAACTGGATTGGCGGAGAAACGATTAAGGATGCGCGTTTCGTTCCACCACTATATACTGAGATTGATAGGTATCTATCTGATTTGGACCATTATCTAAATGATAAGGCTTTAAGCACCCCAATTTTAATCAAGGCAGCGATTGCGCACTATCAGTTTGAGACTGTCCATCCATTTTTGGACGGTAATGGTAGGATGGGTCGTCTTTTGATAGTACTTTATTTGATTAATAAGGACAAACTTTCTCGTCCAGTATTGTATTTGTCAGATTATTTTTCTAAACATAGGCAGGGCTATTATTCAGCATTAGATGCGGTTAGGTATGACGGAGACCTAGAACATTGGGTTAAATTTTTCTTAGTCGCAGTGGCTAACACTGCAAAAGCGTCTTGTGAAACTTTGCAGAAGATCATCGAGTTAAGAGAGAAAACTAGTGCTAAAATAATTACTAATGGCAAGATGGTACAGAATTCTACGAAGATTATAGACTCCATGTATAGTCGTCCAGTAATGTCTGTAAATGAAATGGCTAATAAAATGGAGGTTTCATATCAGGCAGCAAGTAAAATTGCAAAGGAGTTAATGTCTCTTGGTATTCTGGGAGAAATTGCGGGTGCGCAAAGAGGTAGAAACTATGCTTTCAAGGAGTATCTGGAACTGTTTATGTAGGAGAGGAAGTGACTGTGTTTGTATCAGAGTATTTAAAATTGGGAGATAAATTAAAGCAGAGCAGCGTGTTTGATTCTCTGATTGATAAGGATAGCCACTTCTTTATTAATATTATTCGTTTGAGGGATTCTGAGGTTCCTGAATTTTCTGAAGCATATGAATACATGAACAGGTATTTTACGGATATTGCTCAATTATTAGATGCTGCTGACGCTCCAACAAGTTCGGATAAGATGTATAGAGAAGCAAGAAAGAAGTTTTCATTTCATGAGGTAAACGGTATAAATCTTGGATTCTCCTCGACTAGTTGGGGTGCCGGTTGGGGCAGGAAGATGTCTGATAAGGTTTTAAGGGATGCCTTTCAGATTGTTAAAAAAGGTTCAAATCAGCCAGAGATTTTTCAATTGGTCGGGCTGTTTGAAGAGGATGTAGCTGGCGATAGATTGAGTGATATGATAGCTACTATTATTGAGCCATATATAAAACGATATACAATCAGAATGTTGGGTAAGCTTGGGATAGATAAACATACTAGAAAAGAATTGTCTTTTTCTGATGACGGGATAGTGCTAAATCCATATAAGAAAGGTGAGCCTATTCTGCTATTACCGGAAGAGATTTTGCATGAGTTACCAATTGCAAAAAACTGGGACGATATAGATAGAGCAGTATCGGAAAATGAGGCTATACGTAGAGAGATAAATTCAGAAATAGGTTCACAGTGGGAAAAGTGGGCGTCTTCTGAAAAGAAAGCTTATTTGCGTAAATGTATTTTCATGGATCCAGATGCGTGCGGTAGGGTTATATCTGAGTATCGTAAGGAGAAATTAACCAAATTGAACCTCATGGAAGATTCGGACTATTTAGCCGAAATGCTATTGAAAAAGGTTAGAGAAACTTCATCTTTCGGCTCTAAAGTAAAAGAGCCATCTAGCATCGATGCTGCGATTGATGTGGTTGGCATATTCAAAGATTGGGTTGAAAATAATCGCGGATGGGCGGAAATTCAGGATTCGCCAACGAAGAAACGTGAAAAAACTATCCAAAGGTTAATACATCTGGGAGCGAAGTATTATATAGAGACCAATAACCTTGATTCGTCTTTTGAGTGCAATGCTGGAGCTGGCGCAGTTGACTTGAAGATAAGTAGGGGGTCAGATAGAACTGTCATAGAAGTGAAGCTTTCATCCAACCCACAATATTTGCATGGCTTCATAGAGCAAGTAAAAAAATATGAAAAAGCGGAAAAAACAGAGAAGGGGGTATATGTGTTTATCAATCTTGGCAACTCAACAAGAAAAGAAAGAATAATTTCCACATATAGAGAAAGAAAGGCCTCCAGTATTCATTGCCCAGAGCTTGTCGTAATAGATGCTACGCATAAAGATTCGGCAAGTGTTTGCTGGGATGATGCACCGGATTCTTGGGATGCGCCCAAGTACGAGACCAAGAATTAGTTGCATAGATAAAACGTCACGTTAGAAGGTGTCATATTGTAGCACTGCTATTAGTCTATGGTATAATAGCATTATGACGATTAATGCAAAAGTTATGAAAGCTAACAACAAAACGGTCGTAGTAAAAACTAAGTCTGGAAAATTTCTTACTGTGAAGAGATCAGATATAGACTTTGATGTTAAAGCTGGTACGACCTTATCTATAGAGAAAAATGGCAACGAATTGTATTTTCTTCCAGAATCAAGCTCATTTTGGGATGATGATTCAGATATGATATCAGAAGAATGCGATGGACTGACAGTTGTCGCTCTAATATCAGCAATAATGCTAGCCGTATCTAATATTTGCACGATTGTTATGGTAATAAACCATGCTGGAATAATTCCTTTAGGTATTTCGCTTTCTAGTGGAGCGTTGTTCATGGTTGTGAGTTGTATTTGTAGGAACTTCGCCAAAGGTCGGGATACAAATGCGTATAAAATAGCAAAAAATGTGTTGTGGGTATTTTTAGCGTGTTATATTTTTGTGTTAGTATATGTTCTTATAGCTATTGCATATCTAGACTACGCTAGTAAGGTATAGAAAGTTAGGGGGATATTAAAGTTCGAATTTCGTCCAGACACTTCCGCCAATTCGAAGAATAAACTAGAAACGAAGTTTCTAGTTTATTCGGATACTTGGCGCCTTCAAGCGGGTAGGATCCACATCCTCTCGCTTCCGCATTTTTGTTTCACAAAAAATGGCTCCAGCGACAGGTCTCAAGGGCTGAACGCTTCCGCCAAAAGCAACCATGGGTTTGCTGTTTTTATGAAATATGATATAATAATAAGAGGTGAGGAGTTCTTTTATAAGGAGGGTTGGTTTATGAGCCAAAAAATTTATGCATTGCAGCGTTAAAAAAAGTTACCGAAATTTGATGAACTTGATAAAAATAGTTTTATTTGGTTGCCTCTAAAGAGTGTGCCGATTGACGAGCATTATCCGATTAACTCAATGCACCAGCCGGCACTAAAGGTGTTTGAGCTTTTGTCTTGGAGAGCAATTGGGCCGTTTGCGACAGAAGACCAAAAATTCATGCGTAAACTTGCTTTTGAGCATAAAGAAATGGGGTATTTTCTAATTCATCACCAAGATATCTTCGGGATAATTGGTGTAGAAGAGCACTGTGATGATTGGAAGAATCCTGGACGGGCTGTAATTTTCAATGCTACTGAGATAGACCCCTTCATATATGGCACGTCAGAGCCAATGATGCTCAATTTGGTGTATTCTGAACTAAAATATCCATGTAAAACATTCCGCTATGCCCTGGGAGAGATTAGCAATTATAATAGCATATATAACTGCTTTGCGAAACCTTGTGTGGATCGTTGGGATGATGATGATTAACTCTCACCTATATTTGGCGTCACTTTTGTGGCGCCTATTTTAATGGCTTCTTTGAACAGATAAATGTTCAAGAAAAAACTTGAAAAAACGTTTACGAATTTGTGGATTAATTCTAGTGAAATTAGCTGCTTTTTGTTTTTCATGGTCTACCTGATTACAGCACACTACATTATTTGACAAAATCAACTTTGCCGTCTATGTGTGCATAATTTACTTCATCGAGATGTATCATGCTCAGTTTCCGTAACGCTTTTGGCGATTGTGCTATATTCAAGATTTTCGAATATTTCTTCTAGTACTTTTTGGATGCGTTTTTCCTCGTTAGTTTCAAATGTGTCATCGTCGGCCGGTGGATAATAACAAGCTTTTGGCGCAAAACATTCTTTATCTAATTGGTGATATTTAATTTTGCCATTTTTTTCTTTTGCGAATTTATCAACTTTGACGCCGTATTGCTTCTTGTTAACTTGATGCACAAAGAGAAGTTGTGGGAAGAAGCGACCAGTTGTTTCTAAGTGTATGTTTCCGGTTTTTAGATCGAGGCTTGGGCGTTCTTTGGAAGAACCCCGTTTTTTAATCTTAATATTTTTAATATCTTTTTCTGTTATTCGGTACGGCATAATATAGACTTTGTCAAAATCTTTAAAGATGCTTTCTGGGGAAAGGCCCAGAGCCTTTCTCAACTTTTCTGTGGGTTCTTCGAGGCTAGTCCAAACTACGTCAGCAGTCGCACCAGTTCCGTTTCTGATATTCTCTTTTTCGAAATACTTCATGCCCCTATTTTAGGTTGGCATTTTTAAAAAATCAAGACTTGTTCTTGATTTTTCGCTGTGGTATTTTTAGGTCAGAGCATAGATTAAAAAAATAAACTAGAAAAGCGTAACTTTTCTAGTAGGCTTGAGGAAATAAAAATAGAGAGCTTACTCTCTTATTTTTTTACGACAACAACTGATTGAGTGTTGTCGTCGTAGTAATATTCAAAGCTATAAGTATTTTGGCTATCACTGATCTTGAAGGTGTATTTTTTCCCTCTTTGGCCAACCATTTTGATGGTATAACCCGAGTCGTTGGAGATAATGTTGACTCCGCCTTGGGCCTCGCCAACGTAAGCAGAGATATACGGTTCGCCGACGAAAACAATGTGATTTTCAGATATAAAAGTATTATTGTAAACTTCAAAAGGTTGACTGAAAGTGCTGGTTAAAATAAATATCACTAAGCTACCTGCGGCGAGTATACTGCCAATAAGACGGGGGACTCTGCTTTTTAAGATTGCGAAAATAAATATTGGGACGATGCTAAAGCAATAGATGATTGATATTAGGTGGTTCGGGAAGTTTTCTAGCATAGCTGGGACATAGCTAACCCCAGTGTAAATTAAATAAACCGTCATAACAGATAAAATGAGCGCTGAATACCACTGGTCTTTTTTGATGAACCACCCGATGAAACCGCCTGGGAAAGTCAGAAGCGTAATCATAAACCAATATCTATAGTAGCCAAAGAGCCCCCAGCCCATGTCGCTAAATGGGACTTGGAAGAGATAGATGAGCGGTTGCGAAATCAGGAAGAAGATGAAGGTTTTAAGTGCAGCTTCGAGAGGCTTTTTGGAGTTTACGATAATAAGAATTGCTGGTAAGACCCACCACTCTGGCGTGACGGCAATGTCGTGGAAAGAATTCCCATCTGGTACAAATTTCGCCATAAGTGCAGTGTAGAGACCCATGAGAATTGCGAAAATTACCAGTTTTGGCCAAGTGATATTTAGACCGCCAAAGATTTTTTTGAAAATTTTCTTCATACGCATAGATTTTTATTTACCACCGACCGCAAGCAAGACCATATTCGGCACAGAAGGCCTCAGTTAAGGCGTAACTAGTATTAGGAGAGCCGACATCATAACCGTAGCTGTTGCCATCGTAGCTAAAGCTGCCATCAGATACTAGAAGGGCAGACGCTGGAGCGTAACGAGCCCAAGTGATGGGGTCGTACCAGAAGTTGATAAAGTAATTGCCGTTAACTAAAACCATAGAGGCGGGAGCAGAGCTACCTTCCCTCGAAACTGAGGCAGTGGGATAGAGTTGGATATAAGAATTGTTTAAATTGAAATCAGAAATACCGATGAGATTGAGTTGGTTGACGGGCTCTGCAATGACATCTGAAGAGATAATCTCTGAGGAGATTAGACCACCGTTTTTGAAGGTCTGTTTGATGATGGTTCTTCTTGTACCATTGATGCCAGCGCGAGCGACTTTGACTTCACCTCTAGGAAGATCCCGTTCGTTACTGGTTTCGGTCTGGAAAGGAATAGCTTCGTCGTCTGCGATTTCCTTAGTGGTGATGACGTCTTCCTTTGGCTTGTTGTCGCCGGAGTCCCCGCTGTTATTGCCAGAGTTTCCGTTATTAGAATTGTTATTGGAGTTGTTGGAGTTGTTGGAGTTGTTGGAGTTGTTGGAGTCTCCATTTTTAGAGTTCTCTCCATCGCTAGTATTGGGGACGCCATCTGTGCCGGAGGCATCAGAAGATTTTTTGGAAGAATCGTCGGAGGAGTTTTTATCTTTAGAAGAATCTTTGCCATTCTCAGATTTTTCGCCGTTTTGGCCAATGTTACCGGTCTTAGAATTAGAATTGTTGCCGAGGAGACCTTTGGCAGAATCGTTCGAATTGGCAGTAGAGCTCGAACCAGAGCCGTCGCCTTGGCTAGCGATAATCATGCCGGTGATGGTACTAGCGGAAGCTAGAATAAGGGCTAAGAAAATAGCCGCGGCGATGATTTTTCTTTTTCTTTTTTCGGTGTCTGTTTCCTGCATTTTGTAAGGGTATCATAACATAAACAGTTTAAAAAGTAAATAGTTTTTTCATAAAATTTTCAAGAATCTCATGAGAAAAGGCCCAAAGATTGGGCCTTTTAGTGGTTTTTAGCGTAGACGTCCTAAGA
>CAYRGP010000017.1:0-11124 GCA_964423995.1 uncultured Candidatus Saccharibacteria bacterium | reverse complement strand
CCTTCCATCTCCAAAATCCTAGACCAAAGCACCTTCAGAATAGAAGATGGCATCCTTAAAATCATCACCGAAAAATCTTTCCATAAAAATGTTCTATTATCTAAAAATAATTTCAGCTTACTAACTAAAAATCTACCAGAAGGTCTCGGTCTCCAAATTTTCAACCAAAAAGATGAAGTATTTTCTACAAACGACCCCCAAATCTCCAAAATTTCTGATATAATGGGAGGAACAGTAATGGAGGTAAACGACGAAGATGGAGGAAACCCGTTCTAGCGCTGGGCGCATACCGCCTCAGGACATCGATGCTGAAAAATCTTTGATTGGTGCATTGTTGATTTCTGATGCCTCTTTCCCAGATGTGCTAGAGCATGTGAAATCCGCCGATTTTTATGACGAGCGCCATCAGAAAATCTACGCCGCGATGACCGATCTTTACAATAACCATCGCCCCATCGATATCCAGACTTTAACCTCCGAGCTCCGTAGCAACAAACAGCTCAAATCTATCGGCGGCGCTGCCTATCTCGCCGAACTGACCAATTTCGTCCCTACTGCCTCTCACGCCGAGGCTTACGCCGAAATCATCGCCGATACAGCGACTCGCCGCCGTCTTATTAAAGCCGGTAGTGATATCGTCACTAGCGCTTACGATGCTAACGGAGAAATCAGCGAAGTCCTCGGCCGGGCCGAGAAAAGCCTCTTCGAGGTTTCCGACCATGCCATTAAAAACGATTACATTCCCATCTCCGACGTTCTCGTCCAGACTTTCGAGCGCATCGAAGAGCTCCATCGTAACAAAGGTGCTTTAAAGGGCCTCAAAACTGGATTTATCGACCTCGATAAGAAACTCGCCGGTTTCCAGAAGGGAACTCTAGTTATCGTCGGCGCTAGACCGGGCATGGGTAAAACTACTTTTGCGCAGAACCTAATTTACAATATGGCTTCCATCAACCAAAAGCATGTCTTATTCTTCAGTTTAGAGATGGCGGCCACCGAAATCACCGAGCGTATGGTCTCCGCCATTTCCGGAGTCGATTCTTGGAAAATCAGCAGCGGCAATTTAAGCGACAGTGATTTTTCTAAAATTTCCGATGCTCTCGGCGAGATTGACAGTGCGCCCATCCTTTTCGACGATTCCAGTAATATGAATATCCTAGAGCTCAGGAACAAGGCCCGTCGTGCCGCCCATGATTACAACCTCGGTGCGATCGTCATCGATTATCTCCAGCTCCTAAACGGCACTGAGCGCTATGCCGGGAACCGCGTCCAAGAAGTCACCGAGGTTTCTCGTGGCCTCAAAACTCTCGCGCGCGAGCTCGAAATCCCAGTTATCGCTCTCGCTCAGCTCTCCCGTAATGTCACCGGCCGCGACGACCCAAAACCCGTCCTCTCCGACCTCCGCGATTCCGGCTCCATCGAGCAGGACGCCGATGTCGTAATGTTTATTCATCGCCCCGATTATTACCATGAGAATGACGATGATTACGAGCCCACCAATATTACTCAGCTTTTAATCGAGAAACACCGCCAAGGCCCGACTGGCCGCATCGACTTCTTCTTCGACAATAAGCATAGCCGTTTCATGTCGCTTGATAAAACCCGCGAATAACTGTATAATAAGCTTATGAAGAAAATCGTTATTTCTAGACTTTTCCTCTATAAACATCGTTTCGTCATCGGTTATTCTCTTCTTGCTATTGCGTTTTTAGGTCTATTATTCCTCATGCCGACCATCAGCCCGAATGGTCTCTCTGACGCCGAGATGTCTTCCGTAGTCGCGTCTAACGATTTGACGGTCGATTCCGCTCTACATGGTAATTTTATTGATTTACCCTATCACCTTTTACAGAAATTAAGCATTACTGTTTTCGGGCTGAACTCTTTCGCCATCAAATTACCTAGTATCGTCGTCGGAGCTTTGCTCGGTTTGCTTCTCATCTTGCTCTTAAACCGCTGGTTTAAAAACAACGTGGCTTGTATAGCTAGTATTATGACCGTATTATCCGCGCCCTTCCTCTATATCGCCGGCTCTGGGACTCCTACTATCATGCTTGTCTTCTGGCCGACTTTGCTCCTCTGGCTCGGCTCTAAAATTCAGGGCGAGAAAAAGCCCAAAATCTCCTATTGTTTTCTCTTCGCCTTCTTTTTGCTTTTCGCGATTTTCACTCCGCATCTCATTTATCTGGCCGGATTCATCCTCCTCTACGTTTTGACTCAACCCCATCTCCGTTTCACCGTCAAAAGCCTCCCCCGGAAACCTTTTATCATCATCTCTATCCTCAGCGTACTCTCCATCGCCTTTCTGATTTTCAGTTTCTTACGTTTCCCAGAGACCGCCAAAACTTTGCTCTGGACTAACAATTTCTCCATCAACAATTTCTTCGATAATATCAAGTCCGCCTTCATCCCGTTCTTCTCTTGGACCGGGAACTACCAATCTACTATGTTATCTCCGATGGTCGGGCTCGCCTCGTTGTCGATTGCCATCGCCGGGCTTATCAGCACCGCCAAAGGTTTCTTCGCCTCAAGAAACTCCATTGCCACTATGTTGATTCTTTTCACTGTTTTCATCTCTGGCCTCTCGCCAGATTCTTCCGTCCTCATTATCCTCCCGCTCGCTATTTTAACTTCTCATGGGATCCGTTATATTCTCGGGAAATGGTACGGCCTCTTCCCGGAGAATCCCTATGCTCGTGTGGCTGGCTTTTTCCCAATTGCCACCTTCATCGGCATTATTCTCATTAGCAGCTTAGGCTATTATCTCTTCGGCTATCGCTACAATCTCACTGTCGCGAGCGAGTTCCAGAACGATTTAAGTCTCATTTATCAACACCTCGAGCCCGGCACGACTTTGCTGATTCCAAAAGATACTTTGGCACATAATTTCTACAAAATCCTAGAGGGGAAAACCTCTTTTACGGTCACCAGTTCTCCAGATGGAGTAACCGGCCCCATTGCGACTCTCGGCCGCCTAGACGCCGCTAGCAAGGAGAAAAAACTCCACCGCATCATCACTTCTGGAAAATCTATGAATTCAGACCGTATTTATATCTATAAATAATATTTCGTGCTATAATAGAAGTATTATAAAGGAGTTTTTGCTATGGGCCAGACCATGGATCAAATGAAGATGTTGAACACTTTGCGCAAAGCGCAGAAAGATTTAAAAAACGAAATCGTCGAGGTAGAAGCCGGCGATGGCGCCGTTGTCGTCCAGATCACCGGGGAACTGAAAGTTAAAAAAGTCACTTTAGATCCTGAAAAAATCGATTTTGACGATGTCCATGAGCTCGAGCGCTGGATTGAAAGCTGTTTCCGCGATGGCTACGCCAAGGCTCAGGAAATCGCCACCGACAAAATGAAGCCGCTAATGTCCCAGTTCGGGAACTTTGGAATGTAATGTTACCCCCAGCTCTTCAGGAAGCTATCGACGCCTTGGGTTTACTCCCGGGTGTCGGTCCTCGCACGGCTGAACGCTATGCTTATTATCTATTTCGGAGCGCCCCCAAACTTTCCAACTCTATTGCGGATGCCTTAAAAGAGCTCCACAGCCGGGTAAAATCCTGCCCGAAAACTTTTGCCCTCATTGATGCCTCGGAGGATATCTCTCCGCTCTACAGCGACCCTACGCGGGACAAAACGACTATCCTAGTCGTAGAAGAACCGCTCGATATCTATGCCATAGAACAGACCAAAAGTTTCTCTGGCGTTTATCATGTTTTAGGCGGCGCCATTTCTCCTATCGACGGCATTACTGCGGATGAGCTCCATATTAAAGAGCTCATTTCTCGTGTCGCTGAAGATAAAGTAAAAGAAGTCATCATCGCCACCAATCCTAGCGTAGAGGGCGAGTCCACCGCTCTTTTCATCCAAAAAATCCTAGCCGAAAAATATCCGAAGCTCAAAATCACTCGTCTCGCACGCGGTCTGCCGCTCGGGGTAGATCTGTCTTATGCCGATCAGATCACCCTTTCTGCCGCTCTTGCCGGCCGCACCGATTTATAGTATACTAAACTTATGGAAATAGTTATGATTATTCTGGGAGCAATCAATATTGTTTTGCTTCTAATTTTAATTTTTCGAAAAACCTCTACCGATAGTAAAAATATTGAGGAGAGTTTAAAAAAGCTCGACGAGCGCATGGTGCGAGTAGAGGCCGCTACCGATAAACTCGCGCCCAAAATCGAGGGCGAGTTCCGCGAAAACCGCAAGGAAATCGCGGGGAATCTAGAAACCATCCAGAAAACTGTTGATACTCGGGTTAAAGCCCTCCAGGAGGAAAACACTAAAAAACTAGACGAGATGCGGGAGACCGTCGACGAAAAGCTCAAAGCCTCAGTAGAAAAACGGTTCAATGAGAGCTTTAAATCTATCTCGAACCAGCTCACTCAGGTCTACCAGGGTCTTGGCGAGATGAAAAATCTCGCTACCGGCGTCGGAGACCTCAAAAAGGTCATGGAAGGCGTCAAAACTCGCGGTATCTATGGCGAGGTCCAGCTCGGCAGTATCATTTCGGATATTTTGAGCGAAAGTCAATACGAAGAAAACATCGCCACCAAAAAAGGCTCAAGTGATCGTGTCGAGTTTGCCGTCAAAATGCCAGGCCAGGGAGAGGAAACCGTTTTTCTCCCCATCGATTCCAAATTCCCCGTAGAGAATTATAGTCGCCTCATCGCTGCCTATGACGCTGGCGAAAAGGAGGAGATCGAAAAATATCGCAAAGCTCTGAGCACAGACGTGAAGGAACAGGCGAAAAAAATCAGTACAAAGTACATTGACCCGCCATCTACCACCGCTTTTGCGATGATGTTTGTCCCCACCGAGTCGCTCTACGCTGAAATTTTGCGCATCCCCGGCCTTTCTGACGAAATTCGTCAGAAACACAATATCACCATCGCCAGTCCTTCTACTCTTCCAGTTGTGCTGTCTGGTCTGCTCATGGGCTTTCGCACGGTTGCCATCGAAAAGCGCTCATCCGAAGTCTGGCAGGTCCTCGGCGCTGTCAAGACCCAGTTCGGCAAATTCGGCGATCTTCTCGATGCTACCAAAAAGAAATTACTCGAATCCGCCAACAAAATTGATTCCGCCGCCACCACTTCTCGCCAAATTGAGCGCAAACTAAAAAACGTCGAATCTCTACCCGAGGCAGATTCCCAGAAACTTATTGGCGATATCTCTGTAGAATGATATAATTAATGTATGTATGATACATTTTCTGAATTTTTGAAAGACAAAAAGAAACTTTGTATTATTCAAGCCGAGAATCCTGATGGCGATTCTTTAGGCTCGGCCTTAGCGCTAGATTTATTGCTAAAAGACTACGAGATTTCGCTCTACTGCCCGGTAGAAATCCCAAAATACCTCCACTATTTCGACGATTGGTCGCGCGTTAGTTTAGATTTCGATTACGAGGCGGACGGCTACATTATTGTTGATACTGCTGCTCAAATTCTGCTCAGTAAACTTTTGAACGAGCCCGCTATCAAAAATCGCCTCATCACCGCCGACGTCTTCGTCATCGATCACCATGAAACCGAAGACGATTTGGAGTTTAGCCACCAAGGTCTCATCCAAGAACTGCCTTCTAATACAGATTTAATCTATCGCATCGCACAAGAGCAGGGCCTTATGCCCCCGGCCGCCGAGATTAACCCTGATGAACAGCCTCGTTTTAAATCTATTGCTTCATATTTAATTTCCGGCATCCTCTCCGATACCTTAGGTCTCACCTCTGCCTCTACCACCTCCGAGCTCTACCGCGAGGTCGCCGACCTTTTGGACTACGGCGTCAATATCGCCGAGTTAGAAGAACACCGCCGTGATTTCATGAAAAAATCCCAGCGGATTTTGAGTTACAAAGGCGATTTAATCAAAAAGGTAGAATATTTCCTAGATGGCAGACTTGCCACCGTCCATATCCCATGGGAAGAAATTAAAGAATATTCCGATGAGTATAATCCTTCCGTTTTAATCCTCGAGGAACTACGCCTCGTAGAAGGTGTGGAAGTCGCGGTCTGTTACAAAACTTATCCCGATGGCAAAATTACCGGGAAAATCCGCGCTTCCAAACCTGTCGCCGACCAGCTCGCCGAGTTCTTCGGTGGCGGCGGCCATCCTTATGCCGCCGGGTTCCGCACCTACGATTTATCTTACGACGAGGCCATCCATGAGACCATTACTGCCTTAGCTAAAATAGAAAGGGAACAAAATGAAACTTTATAACCAGCTGTCGAAAAAAATCGAGGATTTCCGGCCGGAAGACCCCCAGAACGTCAAAATCTACACTTGCGGCCCTACGGTTTATTCCTATGCCCATATCGGCAATTTCTTCTCCTATATTTACTGGGATTTACTCATTCGGACTTTGAAACTAAATGGCTTTGAGACTAATCGCGTTCTCAATATCACTGACGTTGGGCATCTTGCCTCCGATGCTGATGATGGCGAAGACAAATTAGAAAAAGGCGCTAAAAGAGAGGGGAAGACCGTCTACGAAATCGCCGATTTCTACACCGCCGCCTTCCTGGATGACTACGAGAGTTTGAAATTGCTCGAACCAGAACATCTCGCACGCGCCACTCATTTCATCGCTCAGGACATGGATTTAGTCGACCTTCTCACTGAAAAGGGCTATACTTACGAAATCACTGACGGCATTTATTTCGATACCTCGCTATTTAAAACTTACGCTGATTTTGCCAGACTAGATTTAGAGAATTTAAAAGAAGGCGCTAGGGTCACCAAAAATTCCGAGAAGAAAAATCCGTCCGATTTCGCGGTTTGGAAATTCGTCCGCGAAGGCGAAAATCACGCAATGAACTGGGAATATCTCGGCCGTCCGGGCTATCCGGGCTGGCACCTAGAATGTGCCACTATCGTTCATACCTTGCTTGGTGGGACTATTGATATCCATACTGGTGGCATCGACCATATCCCTGTCCATCATACCAATGAAATCGCTGAATACGAGGCCGCTTTCGATATTAAAATGAGCCGATTCTGGACACACTGTAATCACGTCACCATCGAAAATCAGAAAGTTTCTAAATCTCTCGGTAATACTTATACCCTAAAAGATTTAGCAGAACGAGGTTTTTCTCCACTAGATTTTAAACTTTGGACGCTCCAGGGCCACTATCAGGGAACTAGGAATTTTAATTTCGAAGATTTAGAGGCCGCTAAAAACCGCCGGCTTTCCTGGAAAAATCGCATCGCCCTCACTTTCCAAAAAGAGGTTAATTCTAATTTCAGTTGCGAAAAATTCCTAGAAATGTTGTCCGATAATCTCGCCTCCCCCGAAGCTTGCGCTTATATTGACGCCTGTGATTTATCGTATGAAGATTGGGACTACGTCAACCGGGCTTTTGGCATTTTTGGCGAAACCCAAATTGAAGAAGTAGTGGATTTGACCGAGGGCGAGAAAAATCTCATCAAAAAGCGCGAGGAGGCCCGGAAGAATCGGGATTACGAGACCTCCGACTCCATACGTGCCAAACTCGAAAAAGAGGGAATTACCGTAAAAGACACCGAAAATGGTCCTATTTGGCAATATCTATGATATAATATAGCCATAAGGAGGATTATTTAATGTCAAAAACCGTAGAAGTCGACACTAAGACTTTCGTTCGTTTCTGGCTTGTTGTAGCACTGTTGGCCTTTGCTGTAGTTTTAATTGATAAAGCTGCTACGGGCCTTCTCATTGTTGGTATTGCTATTTTTATCGCTATCGCCGTTCGCCCGCTTGTAGCCAAAGTCGAAAAGGTCATCGGCAAAGATCGTCACGCTCTCGCCTCCGGCCTCACTGTCGGCGGTTTAGTCCTGACTATTGGCCTAGCGCTTGCTGTCGTTGGCCCGACTATTGTATCGGAGACCACTTCTTTCTTAAAAGACGCCCCCAGCATGATCGAAAACAACTCCAATAGCTGGAACCAAATCAACGAAGTCGGCAAATTCTTCGGCATCGAAGATGCACGCTCCCAGATCGTATCCGGTCTTAAGGATTTCTCTGGCAATCTACTTAATTGGTTTAAGTCCAATTTCTTATCCTCCGTTAGCGCCGTTGGCTCGTTCCTTTCTGGCTTAATCATTGCTATTGTCATCGCCATTCTTTGGCTTATTCAGGGCCCCGAAATCATGGATAAATTCTGGAAAAAAGTCAGTAGCAAAAATAATAAAGCTGGCGCAATCGCGCGCCGTACTGCCTCTAAAATGGCCAATGTCATTTCTAAATATGTCGGCGGACAGACTCTCGTTGCGCTCCTAGATGGCACAGTGACTTGGATCATCGTCTTTGTCCTCTCGCTCATTTTCGGATTTTCTTCCGGTCTCGCCTTCCCGATGGCGCTAATCGCCGCAATTTTCTACATGATTCCGATGTTCGGCCCGCTCATCACCGCCGTAGTTGTATCTCTAATTACCTTTATTTCTTCGCCTATCGCTGGCCTAATTTTCCTCATCGTCTACATTGTTTACGAGCAGATTGAAAACAACGTCATCGCCCCGAAGATTCAGGGGAACGCCCTAGAGCTGCCTTCAGTCGTAATTTTAATCGCCGTCACCATCGGTATCTATATGTTCGGCATTATTGGTGCTATCGTCTCTATCCCTATCGCTGGTATGATTAAAGTCTTAATCGATGAATATCCTAATATCCGTGCACTCCGGGATTCGTAAATTACAACCCCCTCCCGGGGCGCAAAATAACTCCCCCTTTCGGGGGAGTTATTTTATTTTGCAGATTTCGTATGAAGTTATCTACGAAATTTAGCCACGCTTCTTCAGTAGGAGCGCGCCACCAGCCAAAGTCGCCATGATTAGGACAGTGAGTCCGCTCGCAGCCTTCGCACCGTCAGTTGCGCCAGTATTAGGAGCCTTGACCTTGGTAGTTTTAGCGGTAGACTTCTTGGTCGAGCCAGTAGAAGTACCCTTCGCAATCAATTTCTCCATCTCTTTGCTCATCTCTTCCATAGCTTTCTGCTTGTCGCTACTTGGGGTCGTAGTATTGTTCTCCGTCGGAGTCGTCGGCGTCGTACCAGAGCCTTTTGCACGTACCGTCACGCTCTTCGCAGTCAACTTCACAAATGGAGTATCATACTCATTCGTACCTGTAGCAGACGCGCTGTCGCTGTATTCATATCCATCAACCAAGAGAGCGTTTATATCAGCTCCTTCCGCGCCTTCGCCAAGGATAACAATTGCCCCACCGCCATCGTTGCTATACGCAAATGTACCACCGCTCAATTTTACGCCAGTCGTAGAGCTTAGCCCTAAGCCATTTTTCAAACCAGTGATAGTACCGCCACTAACATTAATCCCCGACTCAGCCTTTTCTAACTCTGATTCAATACCATTATCGCCGGTAGAAAGTAATTCACCGCCAGTGATTGTCAATGTCGAAGGACCGGCATAATCATACATATAAATCGCAGACTGCGCACCAGCTCTAATGCTACCCCCATTAATTGTTACCGCACTATTTGGGTAAATGTCTATTGCTCCCCCAAACTCACCACCGATAAACGTGCCCCCATTTACCACCAAAGTAGCCTTATTGGTGCTATCACCATTTGTACTACTGTGACCGCTGACCTGGCCATCGCCATTAACCGTCAAAGAACCGCCACCTTGCACTGAAAAAGCATCCACATATTCATCGGTCGTAATGTTCTTTCCGTTCAAGTTCAGAGTAACTGCACCGTTGATGGTAATCCGCTTGTCCAAGTTTATATTAGCACCTAGCGTATACTCACCGGCAGGCAAAATATAATCGCCAGACGAGGTATCATAGTAGCTTGCCATATTACTAATAGTTGTTGCCGCATAAGTCGGCAAAGAAAACGCCGAAACACCTAGTCCTGCGACCAAAGTCCCGGCTGCCAAAAGAGATTTAATATTTTTCATATAAAACCTTCCTTAAGTTATATTAACTACATTATATCACTAAGCCACCAAAAATACAATAAAATGTTTACGCGATTTTGTCAAACCGATTATGTTTACCTAAGGTGAAAAGCTCTCTGCACTTCGCCCAGTTTAGCATTAGCCACAGAATTGGCATATTTCTCGCCAGCCTCTAGCTGTTCCAGAATAAACTCATCCGAAATCCCCGCCATTTTCCCCTGGAATTCTTCCAACATCGTCTGCACCGAGCTCGCCACTTTCTGCTTTAAATCGCCATAGTGGGTCTCGCCCGCCCAAGTCGAGATTACATCCTGCAAGGGAACATCGTTCACCAACGCCTCAATCTGCAGCAAATTAGAAATACCCGGCTGGTTAAACATATCGTATTGAATTTTCCCGACCGAATCCGTCGTCGCCGACATAATTTTCTTTCTTGCATCCTCCGGAGTGTCCGACATCATAATTTTCGAATTCTCCGATCGCGACGATTTGCTCATCTTCAGCTCCGGATTAACCAAATTGCGGATACGAATCCCATTCTCCGTCCCCATGAACTTCATCTGTTCCTTAGTCTCTACCGGTAAAGTGAAAATTTCCTCGCCGAATTTGTGATTTATCCGCATCGCCAAATTCCGCGTCAACTCTAAATGTTGGAATTGATCCTCCCCGACCGGCACATATTCCGCGCTATAAAGCAAGATATCCGCCGCCATCAATACTGGATAAATGAAAATTCCCGCATTGACTGAAGATTTCCCCTCGGACTTTTCCTTGAACTGCGTCATTCTAGAAAGCTCCCCCATCGGCGCGGTACAATTCAGAATCCAACAAAGCTCCGAATGCGCGGGAACATAAGATTGACGATAGATATGCACATTTTCATTCGGCACCAACCCCGCTGCGAAATAAGTCTTCAGACTCCGGATGATATTCTGCTGTAAATCTCCATCCACCTCTGCAATAATCGAGTGTAAATCTGGCACAAAAATGTTTATATTACAATCATTTTTATAAGCATTCGCCAACCGCACCATCGGGAGTAATGCCCCTAGATAGTTCCCAAGTGTGAATTCGCTGTTTACCCTTAATCCCGTCAAAATCGTTTTCATTCTTCCATTTTATCACGAATTGTGCTAAAATAAAAATACTTAACAATTTAGGGGGCGTTAGCTCAGTTGATTAGAGCGCTTCAATGGCATTGAAGAGGTCATGAGTTTGAGT
>CAYRGP010000016.1:0-12243 GCA_964423995.1 uncultured Candidatus Saccharibacteria bacterium | reverse complement strand
CCGGAGGGGGGATGGCGAAGTATATTTTTAAGCGGGCGTGGCAGGAGCGGAATTTCAAGGTGCTCGCCGGATTTTTGCCGAATATGGGGGCGAGATATTTGGGAATGAGGAGGGGGAGGAGATGAAAATTTCGGTGGCGATGGCGACGTACAATGGAGAGAAATTTTTGCGAGAGCAAGTTGATTCGATTTTAGAGCAGTTGGGTCCGGAGGATGAGCTAGTGGTTTCGGATGATGGCTCGACGGATAAAACAGTAGAAATCTTAGAGGCTTATAAGGATAAAAGAATAAAGATTTTTGAGGGCCCTAAAAAAGGGATTAAACAGAATTTTGGTAATGCGATTTCAAAGTGTAGTGGTAAGATAATTTTTCTTTCTGATCAAGATGATATTTGGATGGAGAATAAAGTAGCAGAGGTTTTGGAGGTCTTTAGAAAAGAAGGTTGTCAGTGTGTGGTGCATAATTGTGAAGTCTTTGATTCAGGTAGTGGTAAAATAATCTATCCGTCGTTCTTTGAGTGGCGAGGATCTAGGGCGGGGAAGTTGAAGAATATCTGGAAGAATTCTTACATTGGATGTTGCATGGCGTTTCGGGCGGAGATGCGGAAATATATTTTGCCGATTCCAGACGATATCGAAATGCATGATCAATGGATCGGTTTAATATGCGAAAAGCACGGGAAGAGTTGTTTTTTAGAGGAAAAATTGGTAAAATATAGGAGACATGGTGGGAATAGTACTGAGATGAGGAGATACGGACTAGGCAAGATGTTGAAGCACAGAATGAAGTTTGCTTGCGTTTACAGAAGGAGAAATAGGTCGTGATAATAGCTATTTTTTTGGTTTTGGCTGTCTTTCTGGTTATTGACTACATTTTAGATAAAAGATTTTTTTCACCGATAAAAATATTTAACGTGGTTTGGCTGATAGTTTTCGGTCTGTACCAGATGAATTTAAGTTATATACAGACAGATTTTACTTCACAGGCTTTAACTGTCTTCATGGTTTGTATAGTTGGGTTTGATTTGGCATATTTGGGTTACGTAATTGCACATAAGAAATTGCGGTTTTGCAAAAAGAAAGAAGAAGATAGGCATTTATTGTTTCAAAAATATAATGGTAAAATATCAGTAAAGAGTAAGTTGAAGATAATTAATATTGTATTCATACTGCTTTTTGCAATTGAAGTATTGTATTCAAAAAATATTCCATTGATCTCGTTGTTTATAGGGAAAAGCAGTAACTATACAGAGTTCGGGATTCCATCGTTGAATGGTTTGATGTATGGTGTGGCAATTTGTGTAGGGGCATATTATATCTACAGAAAGAACCCAAGGGCGTTGATTTATATTAGCTTTGGTCTTTTGATAGTGTCACGACAATTGCTAATTGCAATGATTGTTGAGACTTTGGTGGTTTTTGTGTGTAGACGATTAATAGATAGTAAAAATAAGATAAAACATTTGGCATTGAAGATTATAGTAATCGTCGGAGTTATAGTAGTTGGGTTTACTATGCTCGGTAATTTTAGATCTGGTAATGATGAAATGAAAAATATTTTTGAACCGAGAAGTGAATATAAGAATTTACCAGTTGCTGTAATGTGGACATATTCCTATACGGAGTTCTCCTTCAGTAATTTTAATAAGCTTACCAAAATAATGGAGGGAGGCAAAAACTATGGGGCTTCTACGTTGAATGCACTTTTGCCAACAGTCTTGACGAGAACTTTGAAAATTAAAGAAAACGAGAAGCCATACTATCTAGTACGCTCTAATTTTACGGTTTCAACATGGTTTCCGGAAATATACCTAGATTTTGGCGTAATTGGAGTTCTGGTATTTTCTATACTTGTTGGATTTCTAGGTGCAAAATTATATAGAAATGTATTAGCAAATAATTGTGTAGAAAATTCTTTGCTTTACGCAATGTTTGTACATAACATAGCGTTTTTCTTTTTCACCAATATGTTCCTTTATTTACCGGTTATTTCACAGATTGTGCTGATTCCGTTGATTTTTAGGGGGGAAGATGAAGAGCAAAAATAATAGCGCATGCCTGGTGAGCATAGTGGTCCCAGTATACAACGTAGAAAAATATTTAAAAAAATGTTTAAACTCCATCCAGAAGCAGACATATAAGAATTTGCAGATAATTTTAGTAGATGATGGCTCTACGGATAATTCAGGGAAGATTTGCGACGAGTATGCAAAGGGTGACAAGAGAATAGAAGTGATCCATAAGAAAAATGGTGGCTTGTCATCGGCGAGAAATGCGGGTATTGATAAATGTAGTGGAGAATATATCGCATTGGTAGACTCGGATGACTATATCCAAAAAAATATGATAGGAAGTTTGTGCAGGTGCTGTCAAAAATATGCTGCAGATATTGGTTGTACAAATAAAGTTCGAGTGAAAAGTAATGGCAAGAAAGCGCCGGATTTTACGAGTAAGGAAGAACAGTGCTTGACAAATAAAGAAGCTTTGCGACTGATGTTGGTTTCGTATGACCCGTCGGCGTGGGATAAAATATACAGAAGAGAATTATTTGACGGAATAAGATTTCCGGAGGGGAAACTTTATGAAGATATTGCGACAATCCCGAAGCTTATTTTGAAGGCGAAAAAGGTCTGCTACGACGGGAAAGTTGGATATTATTATATGCAGAATGATGATAGTATTGTGCACAAAGACTTTACACGCAATAAATTGGATTACATAAAGCATACGAAATGGTTGGTAAAGTTTATAAAAGACAATGCGCCAGAACTTATAGAAGAAGCGGAGCAATTTCATATTTTATCGGTAACGACAGTTTTAACTGATGTATACTCAGCTAGGAAACGGTTCCCCAAGGAGTATGAATATGTGCTAGAAGAACTAAAAAAATATAGGTTAGAATATAGAGATAATCAATATATATCGAAAGCGAAGAAGATTATGATTTGGATGGATTTGTATGGAATGATACCAGTAGTAAATCTTGTAAAGGCTGTTAAGGAAAAGTTGAAATATAGGTAATATTATCATGAATAAGTTTGTGGCAAATTATGTATCAGGAATAAATAGAGCAATTTATGAGGAACTATGTGGTGCTAGTTATTTGTGCACCAAAAAGTTGAACATAATAAAAGAAAGCAATAGCTTGGTTATCCCACCAAAAAATCCGAAGCTTGGTAAAGAGGCTAACCCTTCTGGGGCGTTATTCGGAAGCGGAGGTGTGGTCGATGAAGATGGCTTGTACGTTGAACTTTCTGGGCAGATAGCAAAGAATATGAAGCAACGAGTGGGTGAAGTGCCTAGATACGATGGTGAATATAAAACGGTCCACGAAAAAGTAATATATATGAATTTTTTTATTAAGCAGTGGGGGCACTATTTGTTGGATGTGGTTGGTAGACTGTGGTACGCCTTGGAGGACTCGAAAACTAAAATTGTCTACACGTGCTATCAAGGAGAGAAGGAAGAAATAACGGGAAATTATCTGGAGCTTTTGGAGCTGCTCGGTATAGATAGGAAACGACTGGTCATGATAAACGAGCCAACTAAGTTTGATGAGGTAATTATACCGGAGTCCGCAATTTTGCCGGGTGAATATTATACGAAGGAGTATAAAAGGATTTTTGATACTGTCGTCCAGAACGCAAAAATAGAGCCAATGATTGAGGGCAAAAAAGTATATTGCTCGAGGACAAAACTGGATAAGGCGAGCAAAAGTGAATTTGGCGAGGAAATAATCGAAAAAAATTTGAACGATAATGGGTATTTATCAGTCTATATGGAGAAAATGACTTTAACGGAACAAATCCGGTTGCTAAATAGTGCGGAATGTATAGCAATGTTGAGTGGCTCACTTTCTCATAATTTATTGTTTGTAAGAAATCAAAATAAAACCTTTATATTTAATAAGACCTATAGAGTGAACTTGCATCAATTTTTAATAAATGAAATATCTTCGTCAAAGTGCTATTTCATAGACATATTTGTTTCGCCGTTGCCAGTTTTGTACGGCTATGGTCCTTTTATAGTGAGAGCGACTAAAGAATTTGAAGATTTTGCAAAAGATAATGAAGTTGAAGTGAAACATTCAAAAAAAAGAGTGCCGCTTTTACTAAGAATGAAGTACTATATAATATATCTATGGAGATACAAAAGATTTATAATCGAGAGAAAAAAGATTCAAGAGACTAGTAATAAAAAATTTGAGCCAAGTTTTAAACTAATCAGAAAATATTACAAAGAGTATATAAGTCATGTCTAGAAGATACAAAGAGCTAGCTAAAAATACCATATTGATAACAATAGGGAATTTTTCTAGCAAAATATTAGGACTTTTGTTGATTCCACTATACACGAGCTATCTTTCTACTGCAGAATATGGTTTTTACGATTTGGCATATACAACCGTACAGCTATTATTCCCAATTTTAACGCTCGGTGTTACTGAATCAATAATGTATTTCTTGCTGAGAAAGAAAATGGGTGAGAAAGATGTGCTTTCGATTAACGTGATTTTTATTTTGATTGCAAGTACGATATTTAGCTTACTATTACTGCTGAATCATATACTTAAAATATTTCCAGAGATTGATAGCTATGCCCCGTTGGTAGCACTATTCTATTTGGTATTTTGTCTAAATAATTGTTTAGTTCAATTTGCAAAAGGTGTGGATGAGGTAAAACATATGACGGTTGCTGGAGTACTAGGCACTGCAGCAACGTTACTGGCAAATATATTAGCGTTAGTGGTATTCAATATGGGGCTGAGGGGCTATTTTATTGCGAATATTTTTGGTTTTCTAGTCCCGGTGCTATATCTGTTTATAGCGCTAAAGTGTTGGCGTTATTTGAGGTTGAAAAATAGAGCGGAAAATTACAAGAGAATAGTATTATTTGCCCTGCCATTGGTCGTAAATACTTTATCATGGTGGGTTAACAATGCGGCCGATAGATATATAGTTGCGTTTTTCCGAGGTACAGATGCTAATGGTTTGTTGTCTGTAGCTTATAAAATTCCATCGGCATTAGCAGTAGTCGGAGGCATCTTTATCCAGGCGTGGCAGATTTCAGCTATTAAAGAATATAGCAAAAACGCGAGAGAATTTTATGCAAGGCTGTTCTTCGTTTTCAACGGAGCTTTGGTGATAATATCTGGGTTTTTGATAATCTTTTCGGAACCTATGGCAAGAGTGATGTTTGCAAATGATTTTTATAATGCGTGGCAGTTGGTGCCGTTCTTGTTGCTGAGTAGTTTATTCAATCAGAACGCAGGATTTTTGGGAGCGATATTAACAGCTGGCGGTAGGTTGTTTGGAATTTCTATGTCGGCGGTAGTCGGGGTTATCTTCAATATTGTGCTGAATATTATTTTCACTATATGTTTTGGACCGATAGGTATAACTGTTGCTACTATGATTTCGAGTTTTATTATTTATGCTATGCGGAAGCATTATGCAAAAGGAGATTTTTTGCCTGAAAAATATACTAGAATTGTCTTGTCATGGATTTTATTGATAGTGATGGCGGTGGTAGTAATTGCGCTTAATAATTATTATATAACCGTACCGATATATCTAGCTTTGGTAGTTATCTATAAGGATATTTTTAGCTATATTTTAGACTTTCTAAAAAGGAAAAAAATGAGTATAATGAAGGGTAAGCATGAGTAAAGACAGTTTGAAACGAACTCTCTCGAAATCGAAAGTCCTGAAAGTCTTGTGGCACTTTTGTAAGTGGCTATTTGTAGAGGTGATTTTCGAGACGATAATGATGATTTTCCCGGTTAAGAAGAATAAAATAGTGGCCTGCAATTTTTATGGTAGCCAGTATGGCGACAATCCTAAATACATAGTGGATGAGTTATTGAAATTAGATGAGAGCCATGAATTGGATATAGTTTGGGTACTGGATAAGAGAAAAGTAAGCAAAAGAGAGCTACCAAAATATGTGAGAGATGTAGAATATGGGACGTTAAGGTATTTTTATGAGTTGTCTACAGCAAAGGTGTGGATAGACAATGCTAGAAAAATGTTAGTACCAAGAAAAAAGAGAAGTCAATTTTACGTGCAGACTTGGCATGGATCAATTGGAGTAAAAAAAGTAGAAAAAGACGCGAATATGCCAAGGGAATATAATAGAAGGGCAAGAAAAGATTCAAAGTATGCCGATATATTTCTTTCTGGAAATAAGTTCACAACTCAATTATACAGAGATGCCTATTGGTATAATGGAGAAATTATGGAGTACGGTTCGCCTAAGTTTGATAAAATAATGAATAGAATAGGGGATGCCGTATATGAAAAAAAAATAAAAGAAAAAGTACTTGGCTCGCTAGGGATTAAAGAAGGTACTAAAACAGTATTGTATGCGCCAACCTTTCGAGAAAAAGGTGATGATAATTGTTACGATATTGACTATCAGCGCTTGAGAAATATTTTGGAAGAGAAATATAATGGAAGTTGGGCTATTTTGCTTAGATTCCACCCTAATATTTCTGGTCGTAATATGAATAGGCAATGGGGCGATGGAGTTTATGATGTAACTAAGTACCCAGATTTATATGAGATTCTACCGATATGTGATATGGTGATAACTGATTATTCATCGGTAGGGTTTGAGGCTGCAATAATTAATAAACCAGTATTTATTTATGCATCAGATTATGAAGAGTATAAAAAAGACGAGAGAGGATTTTATTTAGATTTAAAGGATTTGCCTTTTCCATTTGCTGAAGATAACGATGCTCTTATAAAGAATATAATTAAATACGATATCTCTGACAGCAAAAAAATAAACCAAAAAATTATGAAAATATTTGGAGTAAACGAAACAGGCAAGTCTGCTAAAATGATAGCGAAAAGGATATTTGAAACCGTTGATATAGCTGACCAGAATGACAAATTATAAGAATCGTGATATAATTTTCACATGATTTACGTTTTGATAAAAATGGGTGGAAAAGGCGTAAGATTTGGGGCGAGAGTCCCGAAGCAGTTTTTGGATTTGAATAATAGGCCATTATTTTGTTATCTTCTTGAGCAATATGAAAAGTTGAACATAATAGACGGATATATCATCGTGACAAATGGTGACTATATGGAATTTACTCGAGAAAAAGCTAGGGAGGTTGTGGGTGACAAGTTGATAGACGTGGTGATTGGCGGTAGTACTGGGGGAGAGTCAATTTTCAACGGCATTGTGCGCGCCAGGGAATCTTTGAGCGATGATGATCTTTTGCTTTTGCATGATGCCACAGATCCGATTTTGGCTACAAATGAAGTGGGGCAGTTAATAGAGGCTGCTAGAATTTATGGATTTGCTAGTATTTATACAGAACAGGTTAGGGTTATTTATCAAAAATCAGAAGATGATTTTGTTGTTGATAATCTTGAGAAAAAAAGCGTCGGGTCAGGATATTCGCCAGAGGCATTTAGATTTAAGGATGCATACAGTTTGTTTAATTTGGTAAATTCAAATGAGTACACGAATATTCCTTCAGTATCATCGTTGGCAGTTAGCAAAGGATACACTCCGAAATTAGTGCTATCCAGAGTGTTGCCATTGAAAATTACCTATCCAGAGGATTTCTCAATACTAGAAAAATTGATTAGTGCGGCATAATGATAAGCGTAGGGTACTTGAGCCTTCGAAGAGGACCTTGTTTTTAATATTAACGTGTGATATATATATTAATATAATAGTTATTAATAATGAAAGTGCTGGTAATAATATGGTGGGCAGAAAGAAGAATGGAAAAATGACCTATACAATGAGTGTGACGAGTGCGGGGCAGGTGACGATTCCGAAGGAAATTCGGGAGGCTTTGGGGATTACAGATAGTGTAGAGGTGGAAATGAAGGGAAATGAAGTGATAATGACGAGAGCGAAAACAGCTCGTGAAATTATGGCGGAAATTCATGCGACATTTACGCCGGAAATGAAAGCGAGGATAAAAGCTAATGCTGGGAAAACCGTGAACCAGCTAAGAGAGGAAATGGAGAGAACACCGGAGGGGAGAAAGTACATAGAGGAGTTTTATGGGGCTTAGACTAGAGGCATTAGATACAAATATACTGATGAGAGCCGTAGTTGGCGATGTGCCAGAGCAGGCGGAGAAGGTGTATGAACTCTTGGAGACTCCGGCGTCCATCTTTTATATGCCAGATCAGGCAATTACGGAGACGGTATTCAATTTGCAGGGAAATAAGTATAAATGGGATAGGGAGACTATCGTAAATGCACTAGGAGCCTTTTTGAGAATCCCGAGAGTGGATTACAATAAACCGCTATTTGATAGGGTCTTTGAATTATACTTAAAACACCCGAAATTGTCCTTTAACGATTGCTATCTTGCGGCGCACGTGGCGGAGAAGGAGAAAGTGCCGATTTGGACATTTGATAAGGCCTTTGCGGCGCAAACGAAAGAGGCGAAATTGCTGGGCTAACGGTTTATTTTACAGGGGAAATGTGGTATAATTAAATTATGAAAATTTTAATTACAGGAGCGTCTGGGATGTTGGCGCAAGCGGTGCGAGAAAAATTTGCGCGGGATGAGGGCGCCGAAATCGTGTTGACAGACCTTTCGGGGAAGAAAATAGGGGAGAGCGCCGATACGAGAGCACCTAAGGAAGAAGTTCAGAGTAATGGCAACAATAAGGTGGATAGTCTCTTTCTGGACATTACGGACCCAGAGGGAATCGAGGAAGTATTTGAACAAGTTTGCCCAGTAGTAGTGATTAACTGTGCAGCGTATACAGCGGTGGACAAGGCAGAGACGCAGGAGGAATTGGCTTATAAAATTAATGCCGATGGGCCGGGGAATCTCGCGAGAGCTTGCAAAGAGCTCGGCGATAGCGAGAGATGGAAAATGATGGCGGCGGATGGAGAAGTTCCGGAGGGCGGCCCGGTATTAGTACACATCTCTACTGACTATGTTTTCGGCGGGAGCAAGCCGATTTCGGAAGACTATGCTGAGGATGACGAGAAAGCTCCAGAGACGGCCTACGGCCGGACGAAGCTCGCAGGGGAGGAGCAAATCGAGGAATCGGGATGCAATTATTACATTTTTAGAACAGCGTGGCTATATGGGCATGGCGGCAAAAACTTTATCGAGACAATGATTAGCCTATCAAAAGAACATGATGAGATTTCAGTGATAAATGATCAGCATGGTAGTCCTACTTATACTAATGATTTAACTGATATAATCTACCAAGCAGTGACTAATCATATCCCATACGGGATTTATAACGCGACCAATCTCGGGTTTACGACTTGGTATGATTTTACTAGGGAGATTTTTAGGCTAAAGAATATTGATACGAAGGTAAAACCTATTTCTAGCGAAGAATATAATGCACTGGCAAAGCGGCCGCTAAATTCTAAAATGTCTAAAAATAAATTATTAAACGCAGGAATTAAAATACCATCATGGCAGGATGGGCTAAGGAGATATTTAGATGAAAAATAGAAAAGGAATTATTCTAGCGGGTGGGAGCGGGACGAGACTCTACCCTCTGACGTTGGCGCTTTCGAAGCAGCTAATGCCGGTTTACGACAAGCCGATGATTTATTACCCAATTTCGGCCCTAATGATGGCGGGTATCAAAGAAGTATTAATTATTACAACACCTAGAGACAACCAAGCGTTTAGAGAACTACTTGGTGATGGCGCAAAATGGGGGATGAGATTTGAGTATATGATTCAGAAAAATCCGAGAGGGTTGGCGGAGGCATTTATTCTAGGGGAAGATTTTATCGGAGAAGACAATGTCGTATTGATTTTGGGAGATAACTTGTTTTATGGGGAGAATTTGCGTCGGATTTTAACAAAGGCGAATAGCGACGAAGACCATTCGACGATTTTTGGTTACGCGGTGAAAGACCCAGAGAGATATGGGGTAGTAGAGATGGATGAAGAAGGGAATGCGATTTCCATTATTGAAAAACCGGAACATCCGCGGACGAATTTGGCGGTGCCAGGTTTGTATTTCTATACGAATGACGTGGTCCAGATTGCAAAAAACGTACAACCGAGCGCGCGCGGAGAATTAGAGATTACTTCCATAAATGAAGAATATATGAATAGGAAACAGCTGAAAGTTGTGAAGCTCGGGCGAGGAATGGCATGGTTTGATACAGGAACGCATGATGCGCTAATAGAGACGGCGCAGTTTGTGCAGACGATTGAAAAGCGCCAGGGAATGTTGATTTGTAGCCCAGATGAGATTGCTTATGATAATGGTTGGATTAGAAAGGGCGACCTAAGAGATTTGGCGATGCCGCTGAAGAAAACCGAATACGGAAAAAGTTTGCTTGCAATTGCGGAAGGAGAGGGCTAATGTCAGAAGCCGTGGAATTTGGTAATTTTAAGTTCGAGAAAACGGAAATACCTGGGTTGATAGTAGTTACGCCGAAAGTTTTTCCGGATGAGAGAGGGCACTTTCTCGAAACTTATTCGGAGAGAGATTTTGCGAAGGCGGGGATTGATTGTAAATTCGTACAAGATAACCAATCTGGCTCTACCTTTGGAGTATTGAGAGGTCTTCATTTCCAGAAAGAGCATTCTCAGGCGAAATTAGTGCGAGCGACTTTTGGACAAGTCTGGGATGTGGCAGTGGACCTGCGAGAGGATTCGCCGACATTCGGGAAATGGCATGGAGTTCTGTTGACAGCTGAAAATAAGAAACAATTTTTCATCCCGAAGGGGTTTGCGCATGGTTTTGTGGTGTTATCGGGGATTGCAGAATTCGCCTATAAATGTGACGATTTTTATACGCCAGGCGACGAAGGTGGGCTTTTGTGGAATGATCCGGAAATCGGAATTGATTGGCCAATTGGAGGTGAAGGGCAGCCGCTTGAGACAGATATAATTTTATCGGAAAAAGACCAAAAACATCCGAAGCTTTCAGAGTGCTATAAATTTAAGGAGGAAAATCTATGAACATTTTAGTGACTGGTGCGGCTGGTTTTATCGGGAGTAATTTCGTTCATTATTATGTCGAAAGACACCCAGAAGATAAAATTGTCGTGTTAGATAAATTGACTTATGCGGGAAATCTACAGAATCTTTCGCCGCTTTTAGACGGGGAAGGAGCGGTAGAGTTCGCACAGGGAGATATCTGCGATGAGGAACTGGTGACGAGCATTTTCGAGAATTCTAAAATTGAGGGAGTGATACATTTTGCGGCGGAGAGTCACGTGGATAATTCGATCAACAATCCGTCAATCTTTGTACAAACGAATGTGTTGGGTACACAAGTTTTACTCAATGTGGCGAAGAAATTCTGGGGTGAGGGGGCGAGTAATAAATTTGTTCACATCTCCACCGACGAGGTATACGGGAGTCTTGGTGAACAAAATTACTTTACGGAGGCATCGCCGTACCAGCCGAATTCGCCGTATTCGGCGAGTAAGGCGGGGAGTGATATGATTGCACGGGCGTATTTTGAGACGTTCAAGATGAATGTAAATATCACAAATTGTTCGAATAATTATGGGCCGAGGCAACATGCGGAAAAATTAATTCCGACGATTATCCGGAAGGCATTGAACGATGAGAAAGTACCGGTTTATGGTAACGGTATGAATGTCAGAGATTGGCTCTACGTGGAGGATCACTGCAAGGCGATTGATTTGGTGTTTCACCAGGCGCCGGCGGGCGAGAAATATTGCATCGGCGGACATAACGAGATGCATAACATTGATATTGCGAAATTGGTCCTAGGCCGGCTCGGGAAATCGGAAGATTTGATTGAATTCGTAACGGATAGGAAAGGGCATGATTATCGCTACGCAATTGATCCGACGAAAATTGGAGATGAGTTGGGATGGGTGCCGGATACGAAATTTGAGGATGGCATCATCAAAACTATTGACTGGTACTTAGCCAACGCAAGCTGGCTCGTCGCTTAGGGTGTTTTCGGGTCCTGCCACGTGCTTTCCCATCGTCCCTCGATGAGCAAAGCTCATCTCGGTCCATGGGGCCCTGCACGTGTCACCCGAAAACAGCCCTCGCGGGTCACCAGCTTGCGTACTTAGCCAAGATTTGTGATATAATGTTAATAGTATGAAAGAAGCCGTAAAAGATATCTACAGGAATCATCGGAAATTGTTTGTGGGGATGATAATTCTGGCGGTGCTGTCGATGGGGCTTTTGATATTTTCGCTTTTCAACCTGAAGATTTCTAACTCGACGGTGCACGTAGGGTATTCTGATATTGGGAGTTATCAGGGCGGGGATTTTG
>CAYRGP010000015.1:10126-13269 GCA_964423995.1 uncultured Candidatus Saccharibacteria bacterium | reverse complement strand
CCACCGCTACTAATGGTGTTTTTAGCAATTTTAAGAGCTTCTGAGTGATATTGGTCGATAGTGCTAGCCATGGAGCCAGTGGTGTCAATCAGGATAGCAGTGTCACGAGCCGTAAAAGAAGTACTCTGATCGCTAGGACTGATTTTATCTGGGAAGAGTTCGGAAAGTTTGTTACGGATGACGATGGCGGCCTGTTCGTAAGGATATGGCTCATGCCAAGCGTAGGATACATGGTCGGAGGTCCCGCTATCAAGGTCGAAAATGTTGACATAGTTACTACACATAATATCTTTTTTGGTACACCAGAGTCCAGCTTTGTCTAGATATTCCACTGGGAAATAATGGGGTTTTTCGGCGCCGAGGATGCCGGAATGGGCATAACAGTTCGGCGCGTAAACACGATAGGTTGAGAAATTTTTATCGCGACAAGCGGGAGGGTTGATTCCTTCTCCTTCTGGCAAGTAAAGCTTGGGGTCACCAAACGTGGCAATATAGATGACTTTATCACCGGTAAGTCCGAGGCTTTTAGTGTCCCCATTAAAGAATTCGTGTAGGACATAAGCTCCTTCGGAGTAGCCACCGAAGACAAATTTCGTGGCGGGGCATTTCGAGATGACTTCGCTCACGCGTCCGTTCATCTCAAGTATGCCGGCTTTGACGCTATCGTTGAAGCCGCCAGATTTACCGGCAGAAAAGAAGGTTTCTGCGGTGTTCCTGATTTGGCTGAGCGAGTCAAGGCCGATGCTGGCGCCACGGTAAGTCCCGCCAGAGTAAGTGCTTTCGCCAAGGTAATAGTAATCCAAGGCTAGATCGCTCTCTAAGAGATTTTGATGAAGAAAGGCTTGGTACCAGGCAGAGGCGTCTTGGGATGTCGCAACAGTGACAGAGGCGCCGTGTACGAAAATAAATTCAACGTCTGGGCAAGTGGTCAGAGCCGAAGATTCTGGAGTAAGTTCGAAAGGATTAGCTATGCTACCTTCGCGGGCTGCAACCTTCTTGACATTTCCTAAAAATATGGTTGTTAATATTGCGATTACGGCGTAGATGAAAGGCCGTAGGTGGGGGTTATGTTGTGTTTTTGACATATATTTCTCCGTTTAGTTGATGATAATTCGAGGATATAGCACACCTAGCCCGCGATGCAAGCATAACCTTGATACTTTTGAGAAAATATGTTCTAATATGTATTTTTGTCAAGCGTAAAAGAATTACTCGGCCCACTTAGCCAGGCGAGCAATGAAAGCCTGAGCGTCCGTTTCCGACATCGGCGTGGTTTGGTAGGACTCATCGTAAACTGTAGGAGTGATGGCAGTCTGGAAGAGTTGGCCGTCCCAGAAATAGTGGGTAAGCACTAGCGAGCGTTCGGTCCCTGGCCAGTAAACTTGGTCAAAGAAGAGATTGCCAAGACCATAGTAAATAGGCTTGCCATTGTAGAGCTCGAAGGTCTGGGGTTGATGGGCCTGTGTCCCGACCACCATATCGGCGCCGAGGTCGATAAGATGTTTGAAGAAAGCCTCTTGTTCTGGCCACTCGGACTCGCCCGGAGAGATGGGCATATCGCAAGTCTCATACTCGACGAATCCTTCTGGATAGCAATAACATTCGAAATATTGGACATCTACGATGACGAAATCTCCGTTCGCCTTGGCCGATGCTATCTGTTCTTTGGCGGTTTTTTCATCGTAAAGATTGGCACCTGGTAGAGTAGAAGTAGCGCCACCGCTGCCGGCTTTAGTGGTAGAAAGATTGAACCCTAGCCAAGTAATGGGAGTGTTTTTTTCGTTAAGGCGTAGAGGCGTCTCAGCATCTTTGGCATCCGCTCCGCCGCCGAAGGTGAGAAGACCATTATCCTGATAGAGCTTTAAGGTATCTAGGGCAGCGGCTTTCCCGACGTCTACATTATGGTTGCCGGTTAGCTCGACAATGTCGGTGCCGATGGCTTTGATAGTGTCGAAGACACGATTGTCCGCACAGAGGACAGTAGAGCCGGAATCAGTTTTGCAATCATCGGCAAATGAAACTTCATTGGAGATATGGGTAAAATCAGTAGAGCTTAAGAAATCCTGAATTTTCTCGGCGAAATAGGCGCCATCCCCGACCTGGTTTAATTTAGTCTGGATGCCACGAGCTAGGGCGGTCACGCCGGTCTGATTGATGGTTAAAAGTTCATCTTTTGAAACTGGGAAATGCGGCAATTTTTCACGAATTTTATCTTCGGCGGTTTTTTGTTCGTCGGAATTTACGCTTTCGACTTTTAGGATGTGGAATTTGGCACCCGACTTAAAATCGTTCAGATAATTTTCGCCGTTCTGAGCAACAATACGAACAGCGGAGTTGACCGACGAAAAAGGAAGATATTCAGTGTCTTTATGGTAATAAAAATCGGTCACTGGAAGCTCGATATCAGAGATTAGCTCCGAGCCAGAAATGTGATCTAGTGTTGTGGCGGAGATTTTTAAATCGGATTTTAGCGGAGTGTCCTGGAGCGCGCTTTTGACCAAATTACAGCTTTCGGAGGTGAGCTCCTCGCTACAGAGAATTTGACCTTTAGGGCGATTAATAAAATAAGTCAGGACGATGGCAACGGGGATTACCACGATTAAGATGCCAAAGATGATTTTTAGACTACGATGGTTTGAATTCATATATTAATTATAACATGCAAAATAAACTAGAGCGGTATGTTATAATAATAATATGGGATTCTTTTCGTGGCTTTTTAGAAGACCAATGCTCGAATACGAGAAGGATTTTGTGAGCCCGAATGGCAGAATCGTTCTAAAAGTCAAATTGAAATTAGGACAGCTTCTTTATTCGGTCTATCGAGACGGGAAAATAATAGTAAAGGACTCTCATTTGGGAATGAAGCTCAGAGACGATGATCCTCTTCTGAATGGGCTGATGGTGGTCCGGGTGATGGAGAAATCTCTCGACGATACCTATGAATTACCTTGGGGAGAACAGCGTTTAGTCCGGAATAACTATGAGGAGGTGGCGCTATATCTTTCGGAAACTAGCGGAGAGAAACGGCTCTTTACGGTGCGATTTAGGGTGTTCGACGAAGGAGTGGCTTTTCGCTATGAAATTCCGCCGCAGCCGGAGTTCCAAAAAATCGTCATTATTGAGGAGCTGACAGAGTTTAA
>CAYRGP010000015.1:0-10026 GCA_964423995.1 uncultured Candidatus Saccharibacteria bacterium | reverse complement strand
GGAGCGAAGGCTTATGTGGAATTGCCGTTCAATACTCCTTGGAGAGTGATAATGGTCGCGGATGCGGCAATAGATTTGATTACCAACCGGATGGTTCTGAATCTCAATGAGCCGCCGAAGGACGATTTCTCCTGGGTGAAACCGTTGAAATTTATGGGGATTTGGTGGGCGATGTTCGTGGGAGAGTGGACTTGGGCGGAAGGCGAGCGCCATGGTGCTACGACGGAACATACGATGGAATATATTGATGCTTGTAAACGCCTTAACATCGGAGGTCTATTAGTCGAAGGTTGGAATAATGGTTGGAATGGCGATTGGCTTTTAAACGGCGCGAGCAATGATTTTACATATCCGGTATCGGATTTTGATATGGAGGCAGTTTCTAAATACGCGAAGGAGCAGGGGGTGGAGCTAGTCGGCCACCATGAGACGGTGGGTTTTGTGGACAATTATGAAAAACAACTAGAAGATGCCTATCAATATTATGAGGATAATGGGGTGCATTATGTAAAACCGGGATATGCGGGGTCGTTCATGATGATTAACGGACGGAAAGAGTTTCACCATTCGCAGCTCGGGGTGGTGCACTATCAGAGGGTAGTGGAGATGGCGGCAAAACACCATATTATGTTGGATATACACGAGCCTATCAAAGGGACAGGAATTGAGCGGACGTTCCCGAATTTCTTGACCAGAGAGGGCGCTAGGGGGCAGGAATATGAAGGTGGGGCTTTGGTACCTTCACACGCAACGATTTTGCCGTTCACGAGATTGTTGGCTGGAGGGATGGATTATACCTCGGGGATATTCGATGTTTGTAATTATACGAAGCGGTTAGCATCGACGTTGGCGCGACAATTGGCATATTATGTCACAATTTATTCTGGTATGCAAATGGCGGCGGACCGCCCAAGATTTTATGAACAGGAATTCCCGGAGGCATATCAATTTATTCGTGATGTGCCAGTGACTTGGGAGAAAACAGTACCTCTTATTGGTTCGATCGGGGAGTTTTACGTAGTGGCGCGACAGGCTAGGTCTAAGGGGACAGGCTACGGCTTTTCTGATAATGGGAGCGGAGAATTCGATGGCGGGACGGGCAGACCGGGTGATTGGTATATCGGAGGAGTGACTAATGATTTCGCGCATCAGGTGCGAATCAACTTAGACTTTTTAGATAGTGGAGAGTGGATAGCAGAAATTTATCGAGATGGCGACACGGCGCATTATCGGGATAATCAGTTGGCCATAGAAATCGAGAAACGTAAAGTGACGAAAACAGATACGCTAGAAATCTGGATGGCTCCTGGCGGTGGATTTGCAATTAGGTTAACACGTTAATATGGTATAATGGAAGAGTATGAAAAGAACATTCAAACGCAAAAATAAAATCGGAGTACTTTGGATTATTGCTTGGTCGGTAATTTATGCCGCTTTTTTGGCGTTGGGGGCGATTAAGGCGACCGATCTCTATGCCACGATTTTGAAATATGTAGGTCTGATTCTCTGTTTCTTGTATGTTTTGGTACATTCGCGGAAGGATGTATATTTACTACTAGCGTTACTATTGACGTTGGTAGCGGACGGGATTTTGATTTTCAATAATGTTTCCCTGCTAGGGGTAGCGGTGTTTATTTTAGTGCAGACGATGCACCTTTTCCGGTTTACGCAGATTCGGGTGACTTCTCCGCTGCTGCCGATTTTAGCGGTGGCTATGATTATAGTGGTGGGATTATTACAGAATGAGATTCCCATTATGTTTGTATTCGCGATTGCTTATGCTGTGCTGATGTTTACCAACATCTTTGAAGCGGCAAAGTGGCATGCGGTGGAGCGGAGCCGAGTTTCGCTCTATGCTTTGATTGGATTTATTCTATTTCTACTTTGTGATATTTGCGTGGGGGTTTCTTACGTCACGACGACGGAGACACTGCCGCATATGATTACGATGGCGATGAACTATACTGCTTGGGTTTTCTACTTGCCGGCGCAGATTTTCATTGCGCTTTCTGGTAAGAGAGAGGCGGATTTTGAGGAAGTAGCCGCGCTTTCCGAGGCCGATTTAAACGCCCGGACTGAAACTCTTTAATTTGCGCCGATGGTCTTTGAATCTAGGGTCATGGGCTCCTACTTCGGCCCAAAAAGCGGCGGAGTGGTCCGGATGATTAATATGGGATAGCTCATGAATAATGACGTAGTCTCGGAGCGGTTCAGGGACATTCATGAGACCAATGTTGAGAGAAATGACGATGCTGCCGTCCGGGTGGTGAGTGCAGGAACCCCATCTGGTATTGGCATGCGAAAAGCGAACTTTGTCGTAATGATAGCCGTGTAATTTGGCATAGTAATCTAGGCGGTAAGGTAAATAATCTTTGGCTTTTTTCATGAGAATTTTTTTCTTGGCATCGCGAGCGCGTTGGGAAGAAGGATCCTTTAAGGGTAGCTTCTCTCGGATGGTGTCGCGGCTCTGGTTTAAAAAGCGCTTAGCTAAAAAAGTATTAGTGTAGGAAGGCACAGACATCTGTAGTCGACCGGAGGTGGAGACGGAAAATTTCACTCCACGAGAAAGACTATTCTTTCTGACGACGACTTCGCCAAATTCTTTGTCGATGAATTTCATTAAATCAGCTCGGCCATTCTAGAGAGGACGTGAGTCAACTGGGTCTCAAAGGTGTGCTTACCAGAGAGAACGATAGGGTTCTCATCCTCAGCGGGGGCCTCTAGCTCGGCGATTTTGGCGGCGTATTCTGCCTTGGCCTTATCGATGGACTTTAAGCGGACTTTCAAACGTGTACGGATAGTGTTAATATCGGTCTGAATCCAGATGAGGGAGGGGGTATAGCCATTAGCGCGAAGGAGCTTTTTGATTTCTTCGCGGTCTTGCTCAGTGTTAAGCTCGCCCTCAATGATGAAGTTCTGGCCGGTCTTCGCGATGAGGTCTAGGACCTGGAGCATTTTAGCGCGGTCAAAACCGAGATTCTTCTCAATCTCTTTTAAGTCGTAATATGGCGCTCTGAACTGCTTTGAAAATTTCTCGCAGAATGTCGTTTTGCCGCTGGCGGGAGCACCAAACACCAATATTGCACGCGGCTTTGTTGTCTTACCTTCCATAATGATTTTATTATAACAAAGTTTTTAGATTAGACAAGAGTTGTAAAATAGTCAAGATTTCTATAGGGGTGGGGGCGAGAATAATCAGGGGTGAATATATTGACTTATTTTGTAATCTGTGGTATAATGGTTGTAATAACCGTTATTGGAGTGTGTAATGAAAAAGGTTACCAAGAAGAAGATGGCAGCCATGCGCCGCTATCACATCAGTTTACTTGTCTTCCTGCTCGCTCTTGGGCTGGTTCCGGCTAGCTTAACTTCAGGCGGGGCTTTTGCTGAAACTGAGGTGAAAGAGTCGAGTGACTCCGCTCCAAAAAACGATGACTTTTTAACTTTGCAAGCCGAGATGCAGAAGGCGAGTAAATCGACTACTGCCGAGATTGCGAGTGATTTCCAACTGGCGGAGGCCACACAGGCGGAAACCTATGTCTATACTCCAACGGTAACAGTTTATGATCAGATTAATATTGCTGGGAACACCATTCCGATTTTCTACTCTTCTAACACTCTGATAGATGCAGGAAATGAAGTGGGGCTTTATGGTAGTCACTTCCTCTATGGGCATAATACCTCCAATGTTTTTGGTGGACTACAGAATCTCGGTATTGGGGATAGATTCACCGTGACGCTAGATGGGGTGACGAGGACATATCAGATTGTCAATAGCGATTTAGAGACGAAGAGCCATTTCGAGGGTGAAACCGTTCATAAAACAGTGCTTTCAGGGGTGACAGTACTAACTAAAATGAAAGTGATGCGGGCTATTACGGCGTATGGCGAGTACGAGGGCCGCTATTATGATTATATTCTGATGACTTGTGCGGGGACTAGCTATGGTAACGGCGATGCCTCACACCGCTTAATCTTGATGGCGAATGCAGTTTAAAAAACTTTATTTACAATCTTAAGTTTTTTGATTGCGGTTGTGCTATAATAGAAGTATAGATTAGAGTGAGAGGTTAGATGCGAGTATTTTGGTTAAAGAAGGGTAAGAAATTGGGGGGTGAGGCGCCGGAGCTGAGAATTCGGACGCGTTTCACGCGCAAGCGAATAGTAACGAGTTTGTTTGTTTTCTATGCAGTTTTTGTGCCAGTGTATCTCTATGTGGGTCTCCAGCCCAGCGGTAGAGCGGCCTCGGTATATGCCGAGGAGGCAGAGGAGGCGACGGGGAGCTTGGAGATACCGAGCATTTTACTTTCAGCGCCAATATCGGACGTAGAGCTAGATGGGCGGACTCTGACTGCGCCAGATTATATTGTTGGTAGGTACCAACCATATGAGAATAAAGTACTCATTATGGGGCATTCTTCTACGGTGTTTCAGAACTTAAAAAAAGTACAGACCGGGGATAAAATCATCTATGACGGAGAGGAATTTACGGTGATTCATAGAGAGATATTGGAAAAATCGGAGATTTCGATGCGAGAGATTTTAAGAGACGAGGAAGAGCCAACGTTGGTTTTGATGACTTGCTCCGGGGAGCATATTTCGGGACAGGATTATTCGCATCGTTTGATTCTCTACGCGCGCTAGTTGGTGACGCCATGGTGGGCGGTGAAAGATGAGCTATCAAGGCGGCTAAAGGTGTAACCTGAGCTTAGGCCATAATTAATGATGCGTTCAACGGCGTCGACGGAGTATTCTTTGACATCGTGTTGTAATACGACAGAATATTCTGGCTTTAGGGCATTGGTGACATTGTCGTAGACGTCGTCAGGCGAAAGCGGCGCGCCGCCGTCGCCAGAGGAAACGTTCCAGTCAAAATAGGTGAAACCGCGAGCGGTAACTTCGTTGACGAGTTGGCTCATGATATGAGTGCCACCATCGTAGCTAGCACTGACGGTATTAGAGCTACCGCCCGGGAAACGAATGAGCATCGAGGTTTCACCGGTGATATTTTTCACTCGATTTTGGACTTCGTATAAGTCGGTGAAGAAATTGCTTATGCTAGAATAAACATAGGCGTAATCATGAGCAAAAGTATGTAAAGCGATAGTATGACCTTCGTCGTACTCGCGCTTGATAAGTGCATCATCGCCTCGGCCGGTGACGAAAAAGGTGGCTTTGACATTGTATTTTTTGAGAATGTCTAAGAGCTTAGCAGTGTAGGGGCCGGGACCATCATCGAAGGTAAGATAAACGACCTTGGCGGTAGGAGGCTCCTCGGGAGTGGTTATTTCGGCGGAAGACGCTATTTCTTCAACAGGGGTTTCTGGGACGGTACTGACTTCCTCTGGGGCAGTTGTTTCAGTTGGTTCGGAGACGGGTGTAGACGGATGAATGTGCGTAATGAAAAGAAAAAATATCCCGACGGCTAGAATGAGAACAATTACTAGCTTTAAGGAAATTTTTCGAGAACGTGGAATAGCATTTTCCATAGTCTAATTTGGCAGGGGAGGCAGGAATCGAACCCACATCAATGGTTTTGGAGACCACGATACTAACCGTTGTACTACTCCCCTAACGATTTTTAAAATTACTTTTCCATTATAGCATAATTTGTGCTATAATGGAAGGTGATGAAAATACTAATGCTAGGATGGGAGCTACCGCCCCATAACAGTGGAGGTTTAGGGGTAGCGTGTTTGAACTTGTCGCGGGCTTTGGCGCGTGATGGGGCAGATATTGATTTCGTAGTGCCGTACGAGGCAGAACATCCTGAGATTAAGTATATGCGGATTCTTTCGGCGATGAAGCTGGACCCTATTTTCCGCTATGGGGTGGGGACATATGATACCAAATACGTAGAAGAGGCCTTGATTCCGAGTGTCGATACTGATAAAATGATTTCTATTCGGGAAATTCAGCATAATTATTGCGAGTTTGTGGAAAAATATCTGATGGAATTCAAGCCGGATTTGGTCCATGCGCACGATTGGCTGACTTTTGAGGCGGGGATACTGGCGAAGAAAAATTTTGGGATTCCACTGATTGCGCACGTTCATGCGACTGAATATGATCGTTCGGGGATGAACGGCGGGAACCCTTTGGTAATTGAGATCGAGCGAGAGGGGCTGATGCTCGCAGATAAGATTATTGCAGTATCAGAGGCGACAAAGCGTATTATCCACGAAAAATATGGTATTCCAGAGGATAAAATAGACGTGATTTATAATTCTTTGGATGAAGGGTTCGTGGGGGAGTTTTACAGATACGACACAGATGATTATGCCTATTTGGAGGCGATGAAAGCGGCGGGATATACGATTGTCTCTACAGTGGGAAGATTTACGATTCAGAAGGGGTTGTCCAACATGATGAAGGCGGCGGCGAGAGCGCTCTCTAAGGAGAGAAAGCTGATTTTCGTCTTTGCTGGCGATGGCGAACAGAGAGAGGAGCTTTTGGAGCTCTCGGCGAAATACGGTATTTCTAAGAACGTGGTGTTTACGGGGTTCGTACGGGGGAAACAGCTAAGAGATATTTACGAGGTGAGCGATATTTTCGTAATGTCCTCTATCTCGGAGCCCTTTGGGCTGACGGCTCTAGAGGCGGCGCACCATGGCGATGTCTTGATTCTAACGAAACAATCTGGGGCGGCGGAAGTCTTGCGTTCAGCGATGGAGTATGATTTTTGGGACACTGATAAGTTGGCTAATGAAATTGTAGCGATTACGCGTTCGAATGGTCTTCGGAATACTTTGAAAGCTGGGATTTCGCAAGAATACCGGAAGATTTCGTGGGATGATGTTGCAAGTAAGTTGATTTCGGTGTATAATGAAATAAGTAAGCGTAAGCGGGATTATTAAGGTGCGATCGATTTGTCTATATCTACATATGCATCAACCGTGGAGATTTGAGCGGTATTCGATTTTTGATATCTCGCATGACCATAACTATTGGGATGAAATAGATTATTACGACAAGCAGAATAACGAGCGGATTTTTCGCAAAGTGGCGGAGAAATCTTATTATCCGATGCTAAACGTACTGGATGGACTGATTCAGGATTTGCCGGATTTTAAGATTTCGCTCTCGATTACAGGGACATGGTTGGATCAAGCGGAGCTTTGGGAGCCAGAGCTAGTGAAGATGCTCCAGAAGATGGTGAAAACTGGGCAAGTAGAGATTGTAGCGGAGACTTATTATCACTCTTTGGCATTCTTCTATAATCGCGATGAGTTCGAGGTGCAAGTAAAGAAGCACCTTGAGAAGATTAGGGATACTTTCGGGGTGGTGCCGAAAGTTTTTCGGAATACAGAGCTCGCCTATAACGATGAAGTAGGTAGATGGGCGGACGCAGCAGGATTTAAGGGGGTGCTAGCGGAGGGTTGGGATAAAATTCTCGGTTGGAAGAGCCCGAACTACGTTTATCGGCCATATGGGGCGAAGCAGACGAAGCTGCTACTGAAGAATTATCGATTATCTGATGATATCGCTTTTAGATTCTCCGACAGGACTTGGACAGAGTGGCCGCTTACGGTAGAAAAATACATGGATTGGGTAGATATGGATTGTTTAAGAGGGCCACTGATTAATCTATTTATGGATTTTGAGACTTTTGGCGAGCATCAGTGGGCGGAGACAGGGATTTTCCAGTTCTTCGAGATGTTCGTGCGGAAGTGGCTGGCAGTTTATGATAATCATTTTGTGACGGTGAGTGAGGCTTGTGATTTAATGCCGGTGGCGGATGAAATCTCTATGCCGGAGACGGTGACTTGGGCAGATACCGAGCGAGACCTTTCGGCGTGGATGCACAATGAAATGCAACAAGAGGCCCTAAGGGATCTTTATGAAATGCGCACACGGGTTATAGAGTCTGGTGACGAGCGGTTAATAGAGGATTTTCGGCGGCTTTCCACATCGGATCATGCTTATTATATGTGTACGAAATATTGGAATGATGGGGATGTACATGCATACTTTTCCGCTTATGATTCCCCGTTTGATGCTTTTATGTATTACATGAATGTATTAAGAGATATGGAGTGGCGGCTAAGTAGGAAGCGCGCGTAGGCTCGACATTCAAAAAACGCCCATTTTGACCGTTGAGCCAAAAGGGGCGTTTTAAGTCGCTGATAACTAGCGTTTCTTCTCTTTTACTTCATTGCGGCCAAGGTTTTTCTTGGTCTCAGTAAAAACAACGTGTTTTCTTAAAATTGGGTCGTATTTTTTAAGACTCAACTTATCTGGGGTATTCATAGTATTTTTCTTAGTATAATACGCGCGAATACCAGACTCTTCAGAAACGAGCCCGACCAATTTCCTCTTTGTATTACTCTTCTTTGCCATAATAGGTATATTATAGCAAATTCTGCTAATAAAGTAAAGGGTGAAATAAGCGGCCCATGTGAACGCACAAAAATGGAGCCGAGTATACTTCGTAAACTCGGCCATTCGTCGCAAGCCTTCAAAAAAAGCAAGCTTTTTTGACCGGCTTGCTCCTCATGGAGCCGAGTATCAGACTTGAACTGATGACCTGCCGCTTACAAGGCGGCTGCTCTACCAACTGAGCTAACTCGGCCCGTTCGCCGGGATGTTCGGCGTACTGTTTTATTATATCATAGTTAAAAAGAAAAAGCACCGGATTAGCCGGTGCTTTTAAGGTACTTTTCTTCCACCTCTAGGGTGGCGCCAGAATCGATAAGTTCAATCATGATTCTGGCGAATTTGGGGTCAAACTGAGATCCGATACCTTTCTCTAGCTCACTTCGTATTTTCTGCTTAGAGAGTACGTCCCTGTAACTCCGTTTAGAAGCCATCGCGTCATAAGTATCAGCGACAGCTACGATGCGGGCGACTTCAGGGATTTCCTCGCCTTTTAAACCGAAGGGATAGCCTTTGCCGTCGTAGCGCTCGTGGTGAAAACTCGCGCCAATGGCAAGCTCCGGAGAAATACTAATTTTAGAGAGTATTTCTCGACCAACTAGAGGGTGAGATTTAATTACGTTATACTCTTTGTCGGTCAATCTACCACTCTTGTTGATGATGATGTCGGGGATACCGATTTTGCCGATATCATGGAGTAAAGCGGTTAGATGAATGTTTCGACATTCCTCCTCGCTCTTCCCGGCTTTTCTAGCGATCATCACTGAATACTCAGCAACGCGCCAAGAGTGGCCATTGGTATAGCTGTCTTTGGCGTCGATAGCCTCAGCGAGAGCAGAGGTAGTCTGTTCCACCATCAGATTGATATTTCTTTGCTTTTCCATGAGGGCATCAATCTCTTTCTTGTGTGCGTCTCTTACCAATCGGTTAGTATCTAGTACCGAGAAACAGTAGAGAAGAATGAGCATTGATACAACAGAGATACTGGTAAGTGATACCCCATGGACGAAAAATTGCGTAATCGCTGCCGCAAGCGGCATTAGTACAAACATCAAAAGCGGCAAGAACCACGTTTTCAGATTTTTACGATGCCGAAAGATGGTTGCGAGTTGGATAGCTAAAACAATGCTCGGGATCAGATAAGACAGGACATAACCTGATGACCTTTGATAAGTATTACTCTCGTCAAAGGTGTAATAAAGGCCGGTATACTGGGAGATGACGATAAGTGCAGCTCCAGCAAATAAGATATACTCGGTGATTTTCAGGCTTCTAATTGGTTGTTCCACCTTCCCTTCCACGGAGAGCAAATCCTTAAGATATAGATTGAAGATCAAAATAATTAGTAAGGACTCACTATACGTGAAAATTTTGCTAACCCTAACAATAAAAAAACCGATAGTACTGGGATTTCCATCGTAGAAATAGGCTAGACGGTCGGCGATCAACATAACCACGGTGGCAAAAGCCATTAAAGAAAGCAGTAGTCTCCGTTTCTTTGGCATGGAATCTGTGATGAACGAGAGTATCATCAAGACTAAACAGATTCCAATTAGAGTGAACATGACGTATTCTCGCATTTTTAACCTCCTTGTTAACGTACAATTGAATTGCTGCTATTTTAACACAAAATGCCATAAAAGTCAAAGA
>CAYRGP010000014.1:0-13393 GCA_964423995.1 uncultured Candidatus Saccharibacteria bacterium | reverse complement strand
CAAAAAATTAGACCCTTCGGGTCTATTTTTTGTAACTGGTGATCTCGGCGAGAGTAAGGATTTGCTACGCAAATCCTTTCCTTTCTGCGTCATTCGGTAAAAGAAAAACAAGTTTTTCTTTTACACTCATTTCCTTGAAAGGGCGAGCCACGTTCGCCTCTCGCTGAAATCAGTTACAAAAAATTAGACCCTTCGGGTCTATTTTTTGTAACTGGTGATCTCGGCGAGAGTCGAACTCGCATTGACGGGATGAAAACCCGTTGTACTAACCGTTATACTACGAGACCATAGCGAACTTATTATATCAGCTCTCTTTTATTTTGGCAAGGTTTTTGCTATAATGAGAGCATGAAAATCAGAGAGAATGTTCCTATTTCCGAACTTACAACCATGCGACTAGGAGGGGAGGCGCGGTTTGTTGTCGAAATTGCTACAAAATGGGAAATTCCGACCGTCATTGATTGGGCGGAAAATGGTGGCGTATTATCGTGCGAGAATGAAGACGGGGAGCAGAAAACTATCACGAATGAATCTAGGCTACCTTGGTTTGTACTAGGGGGCGGGGCTAATACACTGGGGAGAGATGAAGGATTCCCCGGGGTAATAATTTTGATGCAAAGTAAAGGGATTGATATTGTCGATTCTACATCAGATGATTTTATGGTTTTTTCTGAGGCCGGTGAAAATTGGGATGATTTCGTACGGTTTACAGTGGGCCATGATTTGTCGGGGATTGAATGTTTGGCGAAAATTCCGGGGACGGTGGGAGCGGCACCGGTACAGAATATTGGGGCTTACGGCCAGGAAATTTCTCAGGTCATTGACCACGTAGAGGCTTATGATACTGTAAAAGGCGAATTTGTGATTATCGGTCTTGGCGAGATGAAAATGTCTTATCGCGAGACGCTGTTCAACACTGGCAAAGAGGCGGGGCGCTACATTATAACTGGGTTAGCAGTAGTGCTATCGGACGAATATTTAAAACCGCCGTTTTATAATTCTTTGCAAAAATATCTAGAAGAGACACTTAGTGATGAGGAAAAAGCGGATTATGATAAAAACGGCTACCCACCAGAGATCTTGTATGCGGGCGTAGCGGCAATTCGGGGCGAGAAGTTGCCGGACCCAGCAGAGAAAGCAAGTGCTGGGAGCTTCTTTAGAAACATCTATTTTGAGGCCTCTGATGCCGAGACTTTAGCTTTGGCCGAGGCATCTGGATGCAAAATTTACGATAAACCAGACGGGCGGAAAATGATAAATACCGGAGCGTTGATTGAAAAAGCTGGTTTAAAGGGTGAGCTATTGCACGGAATGCGGATTTCGGACAAAGCGGCCTTAGTTTTGATTAATGAGAGTGCAAAATCTTATGCGGAGCTCGCGGCGGCAAGAACAGAAATTATAGAGAGAGTACGAGAAAAATTCGGTTTTGAAATTAGACAAGAGCCAGTGGAGATTTTAGCATGAGCGGTTTAGAAGTAAGCATAGGTGTTTTGAATTTTAGTATGAGCGGTTTAGAGTGGCGGGGGATTTTAGTATGAAAATTCTGAACGGAAAAGAACTGTCTGGTTTCATCAAGGAAAGGCAGGCCAAGGAAGTGCGCAGCTTGCAAGCACAAGGGCTTTTGCCGAAGCTCGTCATTATCAGAGATAGTGAAAACCCTGTAATTTCTAAATACGTAAACTTAAAAATAGCTTATGGCGAAGATATTGGGATAGCAGTATCCGACATATTAGTAGAAAATGCAGAAGATGCAAAAAAGGCGATAGAGCAGGCAAACTCAGACTCGGCCGTTTCGGGGATTATCGTACAATTGCCACTTAAAGACGCCTCTTTAACAGACGAGGTAGTTTCTTTGATTGCGCCAGCAAAAGACGTGGACGGGCTCTCGGGGAGTGTGATTGACTTGAAATTTGCGCGAGGAGAAGAGGTAGAGCTCTCCGAGCGGCCGTTCGACTCTGCGACAGCGACAGCTATCAATTGGTTGCTCTCTGGTTACGACATTGATCTTTCCGATAAAAAAATTGCATTGGTTGGCAGAGGGCGGCTAGTCGGAGCTCCGCTTTATCGGATGTTTAAAAATTCGGGATTAGACGTGACCGTCTTCGGGCATGATGCTGATTTGACGGTCCTCCGAAACTATGATGTAATTATATCTGCTACAGGGGTGGCACATTTGATTAAATCTGAGATGGTGAAATCTGGGGCGGTCTTAGTAGATGCGGGAACGGCGAGCGAGGGAGGAAAATTAGTCGGAGACGTCGCGCCAGAAGTGTTAGAACGCAAAGATTTGAAGGCAATCACGCCGGCCATCGGCGGCGTCGGCCCATTGACCGTAGCGGCATTGTTCGACAATGTAATCAGAGCCAAAAAGACCGCTTAGGGCGGTCCGTAAGCGGTCTATGAGTGCAATATTCTAATTGCGCTTGAGGCGGAAATCGCCACTCTTGAAGAAATCGGATTTGATGGGAGACGCAACCACGGTGCCATCTGGTCTGGTTACATCCATGACGAGGACGTTATTGGCATCGCGACGGAGCTGAGCGGTTTGAGTATTACCATTTACGTCTTTATAGGTATAAGTACCAGCTTTGGCGAGTTCCATGTGGTCTTGGACGTAACGGTCCGCGATCTTGTAGACTGCGGTACGCTCGTTCGGTTTGAAGGAATTGATATTCTGAGAGGCGGCGTAGATGTTGCGCATGGCGTCGGAATTTCCAGTGGTGCTGGCGTAGTTGATGTAGTTATCGCGTTCGTTGTCGGTCATGTTGCTAATCATCTCAGGCTTAATCTTACTGGCATAAGTACCAGCCACGCGAGCAGCTTCTACCTGGCCACCGCTGGTGTCGTAGCTCTTGCTGCCACTCATGACTTCATTAGCAGTAGCGTGGAACGAGCGGGCTTTAGCCTTAATGTTGCCATCAGAAGCGACATTATCCATGATGCGACTAAGACCGGCACCCTTTAACTTACCGCTATCCCAAACTTTAGCAAGGGCGTCAATACCATCATCACCCTTAGCGAGTAACGCATCGTAAAGGGCGCGGATTTTACCTATATCTTGCTTGCCGTCACGGCTAGCTTCGGCAATAAGAGCGCTTTGCAGAGAGAGACTGTCTGCACTGTCTGTATCGATACTAGACGAGTCGACAAGTGTACCATCGGTCGTTCTGAACGCACCAGTAATCAGGGCAGAAGCCTGAGCCTCGGTCTGTTTCTTTTCGAGGTCGGTCGCTTGCTTGGCAGCAACGGCGGCGCGGTAATCTGGGTTGTTCATCAACTCAATCTCATTGTGCTCAGCCTGGTCCTGAATGGCCTGTTTCTGACGCATAGCCTCAATATACTCCGGATCATTAAGCAAGTCAGCCCTATTCTGATCGGATTGATTCTTCAAATACTGCGAACGGTACCTGGCACGATCACGAGCGCTGCGTGAACGAAGTAATCCACGCCAGCCGGTGGCCTCGTTACCATTCCGATCTAGACCAGCGCGAATACGGGTACGACGTTCCATGCCGCGCTCTTGAGCATTTTTAAACGCGTCCGAGCCACGAACAGCGCCAGTAGCGCCACGCCCGAGCGAACGGCCGAACCCTTGAATTTTAGTACCGATATTACCGATGGCGTCAATGGACTTCCTAAATAAGCTCGGCAAGGCGAAGAATGGCACTACGCGAAGGAGCATGGCGGGAAGTGCGAAATTGTCGCCTAGAGATGCGATAAGATTACTAGCGAAGAAGCTCGCGCCAATAAGCAATGCAGCCAGTGGGTATAGTAATAGCAGACCTTTTACTATATTGCCCCAACTCTTGGTAAATTTGCTAGTATTCGGCAAGAGGTACATAGCAAAGGCTAACGGAGCAATGACGACGGCGATGACTACCCCAGCCTGTCTGGCGACAAGAATCAACCACATCATCAATACAGAAATTAGTCCAGAAAGAATAACCAGCAGGAAGGAGAGTAAGATGGCTGGGTTTGCTACTACAGCGGCGACACCGGCGCCAAAAGCAGTGACAATACTAATTCCGAGGATATTCGAGGGTATATCTAGACCACTATAACTATCTGCACTAACACCGCTACCTTGAATTTGGAAGATGCCGGCAATACTAGCACCTATAATATTTGAAACATCTACGAGAAATTGCACAATGAAATAACTTAAATTAATTAGGATCGCACAAATAATGAGGCGAGGGAGGATCTTTTTGATGCCATAGTTGTCAATACCGATACCGGTTAATTGCGAGAAAACCACGACCAGTAAGAAAATTACCATAATGATATTGGCAATGTTCTGGAAAAGTTGCCAATTTTTGTATACGTCATCATTGGAGACTAAACCAGGCTTTACCTCTAAGTAGTCTTTAACAATACTATCATAAACCCAGTTCAAAGCATTCGATGTACCAGAAAGAATCGGACAAAGCACCCAGCCCATACCGAGCGTCCCGGCGGAGCCGTAACAGACGTCTTCGGCGTCAGACGCATTGCCAGACTCGTTTTCTGGAGTGGAAGGGTTAGAACCAACATTATTATCTCGGTCTAGACTTTTTGAATCATCTTCTTCTTCGTCTATCGTTCCAAGGTATTTGATAATTCCATCCAACGAAATTTTAACGCCAAAGACTCCGTTCGAATCGGCGCCGTTAAAGCTCTCTTTGTAGGCGCTCGTAATTACACAATTCTTCCATGTGCCACCAACTTTTAGCTGGACCTTTCTATTGGTACCATTATCAGATTTAACGTCATTCTCTTCACAGGAATAGTTCGTATATCTATCGATGTAGCCGAGATAAATAGTGGTAACTTGGTCTTTCGTTAGAGTTCGGTCGGAACTACCTAGGATATTTTGATCAGCGCGATTAGCTGCACAGGTGGCGCTATTATTACAAAATGTATAAATCCCTGTTTCGGAGCCGCCGGGAGATTGGCTGCTGGTGACATTGTCAAATCGTAGCACTTGTCTAGTCCTTTGTGGATTGCCATTTACTGGGTTAGGGTCGACCTCATGATTATTGGTGACGTTGATAGTCTTGCCGCTAAGCTCTGATTTTAAGCTATTTTCTAAGTCGGAAACTTTTGTGGAGCCAATAGTATATGGTAAGGAAACATACTCCGAAGATCCTGCGGCAGCTTCAATGGAAAATGCTACATAATTACCCTCAATAGAGACATCGTAGGTTATGGCGCCATCATGACTATTGCCGCTTGCGCCCTTTGTTCCTTTAGCCTGAATCACACCGTTACTGTCTGTATCAAAACAAGCTTCTGGACCATTAGAGGTAGATGTACTAGTGAGTCCGCCTTGGGCCTCCCATTTAATCAGATTTACGCGTTCTTCTATAACTACACCAAGTGTAAAGGTGGGCTTGAAGCAAGTTTTCGAAGAGCCGGTAAGCCCAGTCATTGCCTCTTCATAGCCAAGTTTTTCTAGGTAGGCTTTGTTGTTGCTAGTCGGTAGATTATACATTGAATTAAGACCGCTAAAACCACTGCCGCCAACGAACAACTCTGCGCAGCTAATGCTGTCGCCATTTATATTAGTTTCGCCATCCGGCAAAAGAGCATATTTATTATTAGTAGTAGTAGCTTTGACCAAGGATTTATTACCGCCCAAATTGTAATCCCAAAGATCCTGATTCTGATTTTCTACCTTGCTGTTAATCTGACCGCCAGTATAGCAACGGTAGATCAAAGCTCGGTAGACTTTGCTCATAATGCCATCATCAAGAGCAGCAGCGGCCGGTTTTGCGATAGCGAAAGCTAACAAACTACCAAGCGCTAGCGGCAACAAGCCTAAAAGAATTTTCCGTCGTAATTTCATACTTGGCCCTCCCCGTTAATTGCGTATTTCACATCCCATACGCTAAGCACAATCGATTTCGCATCGTTAGAAAAAGTACTTCTCTTCAAACTTGCATAACGATTAAATTCTATAATTTTCTGGTCGTCATCATCACTGAAAGTTTTAGGCTCTAAACATTCTTCGTCTAATTTATTGTCCGAAATACATCCATTTCTAGAATAAATCTGATATTTACTAAACGATGAGGAGCCGTAATTAATCAAAATGTCCCCATAAATTTTAGCATAAGGAGAATAACTGTCGACATAAGTACTATAGTAATTAGTTAAGTATTCGTTACCATCCTGCCCTTTTATGAAAATCGAGAGTAGCTCTTCGTCCGTTAGCGGCGTAACATTGCCGTATATTCTGAAAAATTCCATTAGCGCGTTATAATCGCCGATAGCAATATTCGATTTTTGCTCATCGTCTAAGCTAGAATAAAATGCATCCCATTTAGCTAACATAGTTCTTGCGATATCAGCATTATATCCTTTGACGCCATTAATCACCGTCTCAATATAATACACGGTATTGGCATTATATTCATCGGTATATGCCTTATTTGAGTCAGAGCCAAGCAAAATATAGTTCATATACGAATTCAGCCCATTGGTATTGCCTTCGGTAGTGGACGGGTAGGTACTCTGGGTGTTGCTATTCTTGGTCCCCCCGCGGTTGTTCTGCAAAATTATCCCAGTAACGACGGCGGCGATGATGAGGGCGACGCCGATGCCGGCCAAAATCAGAAATTTTTTACTGAAAAGTTTTGGCTTTTCGGGGGCGGGAGAAATGGCAGTGAAGGCGAAGTCATTAGAAGAGGCGGAAGTGTTCGGTACCGCTGGGCCGTTTAGGGGCTGCATGGGAGTAGCATAGGAAGGTGTCGGGGTATTGCTACCCGGAGCATAGGGCGCGCCAGCCGGCGCATAAGGATTCACTGGAGTAGAAGAAACGGTGGTACTAGACGGGACAGAAACAGGGGAGCCACCCGCGGATGTCTCGGCATTTCCTACAAAAGGATTGACCTTGTCTTGATCCATGTATTTATTATACCATAGACGGAATGAAATGAGGCGAGAATTTTTAACTTTTTACACCAAAAAGCCCCCGAAATTGGGGGCTTTTTGTGGGCGCATAAGACGCCTTCAAGAGATTATCTCTTATGGAGCGGTCTTTTTAGCGCAACATTTTGCGGCTAGCAATGAAGTAACCAACAGCGGCTACGGTAGCACCGGCACCAAGGGCACCAAGTACAATTTCGGTAGCACCAGTGGAAGGCATCACAGAAGGAGTAACCGTATTGTCCTCTTTCTTTGGATTGTCTTTCTGGCACTCAGGCATTTCTGGGTTAGTGGTGCAGTCCTTCTTCGGCTCCGGTTCTGGTTTTTCGCAAGTCTTCTTGACGACTACGTCAGCAGGATCCTGAAGAGTGGTCTTAGCGACACCAATCTGACCCCAGTTTCTTAAGGTGTTAGTACCACAAATGAGATTATTATCGATAACCTCGGCAGTGTAGGAAATGTAAGCACCAGCGTTGATAGCGTAGCCACCAATGTTGATACCAGTAGTTACATCACCAGTCTGCTTATTACCATTTGGGTGGGTAGTGTTTTTGACAATGATGTCAGAAACGATTTTAAGGTTGGATGGAAGCACGTCGCGGAACATAACGTTCTCAACGGCAGTCTCGGTAGTGTTCTGATATTTAATCATAAACTCTACTTTGTCACCAACTTTTGCCTCAACAGAGTCGGACCACTCAGTGGTGCCAGCGAGGCGAACACGCTTGTCGACGGTGTATTTATTCTCCGCAAAGACAGGCTTGACTTTGATCGTAACAAAGCTGTCGTACTCGAAACAGCCAGGGATGTTACCATCAAGTTTTTCATAACCGATCTTGATACCGTTAGTGGTAATCACTTCGTCAGCGACGTTGATACCGCCAAGGCCGATCTTGTTATTGTAGAAGGTAGCAGTACCTTCAAGATAGTCGAGGTAGAAAGCGCGACCATCAGCGCTCTTCAAGGTTACATAGTCCCAGTACTCAGATGGAGTAGCGTTGGAAGACTTAATGAAACCATTGATATCCAAAGAACTACCAGTCTCTTGTGGAAGAGCAAACATTACAGTCGTATCTTTCGCAACAGTTTTGGTACCCTGTGGGTTGTTGTTGTGGACATAAAGGCGTACAATGTACTCTTTACCTTCCTCAACGGTTAATTCGCCATTCTGCCATGGGCTGTCATTGCCAGACTCACTCGCAGCGACGAAGTATTTTTCGTTTCCAATCGTACCGTCAGAGATGGAGTTGAAAACAATTTTATTCTTGAGGACGCCGGATTCTACTTCCTTAACGGTGTAGCTAGGGCGACCATTATCACTATCGCCCCAAGCAGAAACGTTGGAGGCAATAGCTAGACCACCGAAAGCAGAGATTGCGACGGCGGCAGCGATTTTAATAGCTTTACTCATAGCGTAAAACTCCTTTCTAAAAATTTACTTATTAAATGTGGCGACAAATCGGCTCGTAACTTGGGTGTTTTGGGGTCCTGCTACGTGCTTTCCCAAAAATCCTCGATTAAACTTCGTTTAATCTCGGCTTTTGGGGCCCTGCACGTATCACCCCAAAACAGCCCTAAGTAGGTCACCGATTTGTCGCAATATTTGCTAGCCAAATTTTTAATTTTCGTCTTAACCATCAGAAAATCGGATCGTCTCAAACACAAAACTTGGATACTGGGGCGGTCTTAGGGCCGCCCCAGAAAGGTGCTTATAGCGTTCGTTTCAGAAGTCGCCTTCTGGCATGTCCGTGTTGGAGCTACTATCTCCGTCTCCGTCGTGGTCCGCTTCCTCGTGAATCTCGGGAGTCGAGGCCTCGGCGTTTTCGGTGTAGCTGCTCTCACTCTCGCCCGAAGGGCTAGTAGTAGTTTCCAGCACGTCGGTCGTCACCACGCCAGTATCAGGATTTTCCGTAGCTGTAGTAGTGGTCACCGTAGTGTAACCCGTGCTAGGGTCATAGCTAGTGGTGGTCTCCGTCGTGCCAGGAGCCTGCGATACTTCGTGCGACTCGCCAGGATGAGTGGAGGTGATAGCCTGCGGTTGATACTGTGCCGTCTCCACCGTGGAGCCCCAATTGGTCGGCTGAGTCCCTACGGGCTGGAAATTATCCGTGCCGACGCCCTTAGGATCCTTACCGTCAATGATATTTTCCGGCTTATTGACGGAGGATTTTTCCTTGTGCTTGTCGTACTTCTTCTTCGGAGTCGGGTCCGGATCCTTCTTTTTCTTCGAGGAAGAAGTAGTCGACGACTTTTGCTTAGCTTCCGCTTTGGCTGCCGCCTTATTATTCTGCTCCGGGGTCTTCGTGGGGTTGTAGCCACTCTGCTTCAGCTGAGACTTTTTCACGGCTTTCTGTTCCGAATAAAGTTCAGCGTCTGCATTAGTCGCGTTTACTCCAAAGAAGTCCGAAACTCTATGTCCGTTCTTATCCTTAAAACAGAAGGGATAAGAAGGAAGGCTGGTCTGGCGATCCTCTGCGGTGGTGAAGTTCGGACGAATGTATCCTACATTCGTATAGTCGAACTTGTGAATCATATTGGCTGATACGGTGTTGTCCGCCGGGCCGAGATATGATTTTTCCCTGGTTAACCATTCCTTTCTGCCGGCAAAGTCTGTAAGGCTAAGCCAGTACATGAACTTTGCGCGATAGGTCTGCCAATCGAAATTATATTTCGAATAGGCAGGAGTGGCTGATGCGTCCAGGAACTTAGTGACGCCCTTCCCCTCGTCCTCTGCCGCTTTAGCGAGGTTCAGAATCTCATTGAAGAACTCATTGCCTTCAATGTCACGATTCTTCACCCCAAGAGTCTTGGCCTCGGCGTAGAGTTCCACCATGCCGATGAAGGCAGGGTAGTTCCCCGTGAGGTCTCCGACCCAGCGATAAACCGCTTCTTCCTCAGTCGTGTTCGGGTCCATGCCGCGGGAGGCGACATATTCCTTCCAGTCCTTCGGGAAACCAGGAGCTGTGGCATAGGACATTGAATAGTCCACATAACCAAGCTCCTTTGCGGAGTGGGTGCGCTGTATGGTCATCGTGGTATCCGTTACCGGATCTGCCGGATATGAATCCCAGGAGACGTTCCAGCCAAGCCACTCCCGCATCGGAGAAAGCGTATCTTCAGACATCGGCCCGAGGGCGTAGTCTGAAAGTTTCGATTCACTATCTGCAGGATCAAGCTGCGGAAGGACGATGCCTTCTTCTGCGGCGGCCTCTTCGGCGGAAGTGCCATGATTGGCGAACTTTGCATTGAGGGTAGCTACGGAATTCTCGTTTTTTACTACCTCTTCCTTAGCGACCTTAGTAGATGCTTTGGTCGTAGTAGAGGCGGTTACAGCTGTAGTGTCGACGGTTTTAGCGGTTTTAGCTTTCTTAGCCTTTGCAATAGCGTACTGGCTGTAACCAAGGATGGCTACAGTCGCAAGCGCTGCGACAGCTATAACAGCCAAAATCGCCTTGGCAGCCAGAGTACTTTCCATTGCTGCGCTCGCTTTTTGCTGTTTGGAGATTTGCCCACAAACAGCGAGCAGGGCGTAGAAAGCCACCGGTCCAATGAGCCAAAGTAACCGCTTAGGATCCCAGCCCCACACTATCGAGTTTTTAATAACCTGAAAGATTATCGCCGCTACGATAGGTGTGCCAACTGCGCTGAAGAACGCCGCGGAAAGCGGGCCTTCGTCGACGTTGGCGGTGCTGGTGAACCCGATAATCAGCAAAATTGCGAGCGCTACCGTAAGAACGATATTGTTCGTAAGCGCTCCGATCAGCCCGAGCAATATGAGAGCGGCGCTAAGCACCTTCTCTGTGGTCGTGCTGATCTCTTTTCCATCAATTACTTTCTTGAGTTGTCTCAAGAAGGCCTTGGCGGCCTGGGCGCTGATATACGCCACAATAACAACCATCACTAGTCCGATTGCCGAAGCAATCATCCCTAGCATTGTCATACTCACAGTTCTGTTTACACTTATATTCATACTTATACCTCCTTTTAATCTACATTTGTGGTGTATATATAAACAAGGGGGCATAAATACGCCCCCTTGGTGAAACGAATTTATGCTATATAAAATCAACAGGTACGTTTTGTACCTGAGATGATCCGACTTTTTAACGGTCGTCTTGATACGCCTAAAGCAATCCCTCTAAACATATAGACTGAGTCCATTATATCACACTAGAGGTTATTTGTCAATATATTTAACATATTTTTGCCATAAGCAAAATGAGATGTTATAGGTAAGAAAATACCCCGCTTTTGCGGGGTAAATGAGCAGTTTTTAGTCATGCTCGGGACATTAGCTAGCGCGCTTGGCCCCCCGGCGCGCCACGGGGAGTAGATCGGGTGGCATACCGCCCGTGGTTGCGGTTGCCACCACAGGAGGTATATCAAACGCCCTTGCCTTTCGGCTCGGGTTGAGTTTTAGCAGCTTTGGCTGATTCCGCCTCGGTCAGCTCCCGGAGAGCACCGGTGTCGGCGTTAAACTCCACGTAAATCCACTGACCGTAATCCTCGTCTGTTGCCTCGGCTGCCAACCTCGGCGGGAGCTCAGATTTCCGACTGTCGATATAGGGACGGGCGGTGGCCTCATCCCAAAGTTCTGTGGCAAGCTCCGGATGGCTCGGGCGGAAACGTTTCTCGATTTGATGCTTCCGCTTATCCACTTCGTGGATATATTCAAGGAGCTCCGGGTCCGCCTCGATGGCATCCGCGATGTGCTTGCGGATGAATTTCAGCGTAAACTCCGGGGACTTCAGCAGCACCAGCTCGGAAAACTTAATGGCCGCGCCGGGGATTTCCCCTTCGTCTCTGGCACGCTTTACTTCGTGCAGGACGGAGCCGTCGCGGAAGCCATTTTCCTCGTCGTTAGAGAAGGTAATCTTCTCCGCCGACTCTACAAAAGCTTCCTTGTTACCAGCCGGCGTGTGGTCAGATCCGTATTTGAAGATTTTCATCTCCATGTCACCGTTGACGGTGAAGAACTGATCTGACGACATCGCGGCAGGCTTAGGCTCAGGTTTCGACTCGGGTGTGGGCTCGGGTGTAAGAACATCGCCTTCGGGCTTAATCGCCTTCGGGGGCTCTTCAGTCTCCTCGGTTTCGGCTTCCGCCTCTGCTTTGGGTTCCTCGGAGTCGGCTTTCGCCGGTTCTTCAGTTCCCGTTGGCTCAGCTTCGGCCTTGTCCTTGGATTCCTCAGTTTCAGCTTTCGCCTCATCCTTGGTTTCCTCGGCTTCAGCTTTCGCCTCATCCTTGGTTTCCTCGGCTTTTACCTCGGCGTCCTTGGGCTCCTCGGGAGCCTTGAATACGGTAAGATCTTCTGCAACGCTTGAGAATTTCCTTAATATGCTACTCTTCATAGTTTTTTCCTCCTGTATGTAAAAGAACAATAGTGTCAAAAAAGAGATTAGATCAACCTCCAATCTCTCGATCTACTGCAGACATTTTACCACATACCCACATAAAAGTCAAGCATTTTATCATGTTTTGGCTATAAGACCAGGGTATGATACAATTATTTTATATGGTAAATCAGCAGAAACTTTTCAGTCGCATAAGGGGCGAAGGAAACGTCGATGAGGTTCTACATTCTTCGGGGTTCGCGGTGGCCCAGAGCGAACATTACGGGAGCGCGGGATGCGGAGAAATGCCAGGGAGCTTTTCTGACCAGCGGGCGGCGGATGCGAGGCGGCGTTACATACAGGGGTACGAAAACGCGAAATTGGTGCGCGGGGCTTATACTGCGGAGCGGGCGAGAAAATATGTGCCCCGGACGAAATCTAGTTTCGGCGGGCAGAATGGGCTCGGGAGCCGGCGCGACACCTCGGGCGATGGATTCTCCGGCTCGATGATTGGGCGCAGGTAGTATAGAAAAGCAAAAAGCAAGCTTTTGCTTGCTTCGGCTCCTACTGGGGTGGGATAGTGGACGCGTCCCAAGGGGCGTTCGGGATCGAACCGACGGCGCTTTGCGCCTCGTCGGTTCGCCGTATCCACAGACAGAATAAAAATAATCCCCTTCGGGGATTCTTTTTATTCTGGGGTGGGATAGTGGACGCGTCCCAAGGGGCGTTCGGGATCGAACCGACGGCGCTTTGCGCCTCGTCGGTTCGCCGTATCCACAGACAGAATAAAAATAATCCCCTTCGGGGATTCTTTTTATTCTGGGGTGGGATATCGGGATCGAACCGACGACCTTCTGGACCACAATCAGACGCTCTAACCATCTGAGCTAATCCCACCAGATGATAATATTGGTGCAGGTGGGCGGAAGTGGATCTCGCTACGCTCGATTCGAACCTCTGCGCATTACACCTATATTGGTGCAGGTGGAGAGAGTCGAACTCTCATCCCAAGTTTGGAAAACTTGTATACTAACCGCTGTACTACACCTGCGTGGAATTATTATACCACAAAAACTCCCCTTCTTACAAGGGGAAGTTTTTGTGTGTGAGGTGTGGGGCGAAAGCTAGGGAGCCAGCGAAATCTTAAGCGG
>CAYRGP010000013.1:0-13677 GCA_964423995.1 uncultured Candidatus Saccharibacteria bacterium | reverse complement strand
GAGCGTAGCGAGCGCGAGTGCCGCCAAGGACGCGGATGACGCCGAGCTCTTTGGCACCGCTGTTATCGGCTACTTTCAATCTAGTTTCTTGCTGAATCATTCTACCTCCTCCTCTTTCAATTCAATCTTGCCTTTGCCTTTTTCAAGGATTTTGACGAGATTGAAAGATACGGTTTTGGAAAATGGGCGGCAAGCCTCGATTTCGACGCGGTCGCCTTCTTTAGCTTCGTTTTTCTCATCGTGGGCAGTATATTTACGAGTCTTCGTGTACTGCTTGCGATAGAGCGGGTGAGTCTCACGGCTCGCGACGGTGACAGTAATGGTCTTGTCGCGCTTATCCGAGGAAACGACCCCAATAATTTTCTGAGCCATTAGAACTCCTCCTTCTTAATTATCTTGCAACGAACGGGAAGTTTATGGGAAGCAAGGCGGAGAGCTTCTTTAGCCTGTTCCTCAGTCACGTCGGCGAGCTCGAACATCACTGTTCCAGCTTTGACCTTAGCGACGAAGAATTGAGGCTCGCCCTTACCGCCGCCCATCTTCACGTCGAGCGGTTTCTTCGTAACAGGGGTGTGTGGGAAAATCCGAATCCAGATTTTGCCGCCACGCTTAATATAACGGGTGATCGCCTGACGAGCGGCCTCGATTTGACGAGAGTTGATGCGCTCGTTATCTAGGGACATTAGACCCCAGTCGCCGAAGGCTACGTAGTTACAACGAGTAGCTACGCCATTGTTTTTACCAATGCGGACCTTGCGGTGGGCAGTTTTCTTTGGTAGTAAAATAGCCATGATTATTTCTCCCCCTTATAAATCCAGACCTTTACACCGACGATACCAGCGGTAGTCGGAGCGTGATGGCAGTAGAAATCGATGTCGGCGCGGAGAGTATGTAGAGGAACGGAGCCCTCGATAAACTTCTCGCGGCGAGACATTTCAGCGCCATTGAGACGACCGGCGACCTCTATACGTACACCTTTGGCGCCAGCGGTCATGGTGGACTGACATGCCATCTTGACAGCGCGACGGAAATTCATACGCTTTCCGAGCTGGAAACCGATGTTTTCAGCGACGAGTTTCGCGGATAGTTCTGGTTTTTTAATTTCTTCAACGTTCAGACGGACCGGTAGAGAAGTAAACTTCTCGAGGTCTTTCTTCAATTCATTGATACCAGCGCCTTGTTTACCGATGACAGCGCCAGCTTTGGCGGTGACAATGGTAATAGTGATGAGGTTGGATGAACGCTCAATGTTAATTTTGGCGATGGTCGGGCGGCTTTCGAACCGCTTTTCAATTGTTTCCCGAATCTTCGTGTCTTCTACAAGGCAAGTCTTATAATCGGACTTCTTGACGAACCATTTGGAAGACCAATCTTTGCTGACTTGGAGACGGTAGGAAACGGGGTTAACTTTCTGTCCCATTACTTTTTCTCCTTATCACTTACTTTTTTTGCTTTTTCCTCGCCAGCAACTTCGACAAGGATGTTAGAGGAAATTTTCTCAAACGGGAGGGCGCGACCGCGGGAGGCCGGAACATAGCGACGAATGCGCGTACCAGAGGTGACGCTGATTCTAGCGATGCGGATAGTCTTGGAGTCGATGGAAACGCCGGAATTTAAGAGGTTGGCGTTGGCGGACTCGATGGCCTTCTTGACGGCGCGAGCGGCGCGACGTGGGGTGTTGTCGAGGATAACCAAAGCGTCTTTGACATAACGATCGCGAACGAGGCTAGCAACGATGCTGGTTTTCCGCGGCATGCTGTCTACACCCTTGATGTAAGCCTTGGCAAAATGAGTTTTATCCATTAGCTATCTCCTTTCGCAGCAGCGGCCTCAGCGGCTTTCTTGCCGCCATGGCGCTTAAATTTACGGGTTGGAGCGAACTCGCCGAGTTTGTGACCAACCATATTCTCGCTAATGAAGACTGGCACATGAACGCGGCCATTATGAACGGCAATCGTGCGACCAACCATCTCTGGAGAGATAGTGGAGTAACGAGCCCAAGTCTTCACAACGGTGCGATCTTCAGAAGAGAGTGCCTGAATCTTCTTTTCTAGCTTATAGTCCACGAAAGGACCTTTCTTAAGACTTCGTGACATATACTATCTCCTCTTTCCTTCGTGCTTACTGCGCACAATGTATTTATCGGTTTGCTTATTATGACGGGTACGGAAACCTAAGGTAAGCTGGCCCCAAGGGGTACGAGGGGCTTTGCCGGAGCCATGGCGACCGCCGTCGCCACCACCGTGAGGGTGGTCGGTAGCGTTCATCACGACACCGCGGACAGTCGGGCGGATACCTTTTCTGCGAGTCCGGCCAGCGGCACCGACTTTGACGTTCTGGTGTTGCTCGTTGCCGACGACACCGATGCTAGCCTGGCAAGCCAACAAGACGCGGCGCATCTCGCCAGAAGGCATTTTCAGCGTGGCGTAGCCGTTTTCCTTGGCCATGAGCTGAGCGGACGTACCGGCGGCACGTACCATTTGGGCGCCCCGGCCCGGGGTGAGCTCGATAGCGTAGATGAAGGTACCAACTGGGATATTCTCAATCGGCATGCGGCTAGAAGTCTCTACGGTGATTTCGTTGCCGGTCTTGAACTTCATACCTTTCTTCATGTTGCTATCGGCGGTAACATAGTAGTAAGCGCCGTTCTGATCTTTTACTCTAGCGATGTGAGCCGAACGGTTAGGATCGTACTCAATCTCCATCACCTCTAAGGTCAAATCTTTTGGTAGATTGTGAGTTAAGAGGCGATAGTGGCGTTTAACACCTCCACCTCTGTGGCGGACGGTGATGCGGCCCTGATTATTCTTACCAGCTTGCTGTTTCTTCGCAGCGAGGAGGGATTTCATCGGTTTTTTGGTCGTGATTTGATCAAAATCCTGAGTGGTCATCCCGCGTCTGGCAGGGGTAGTGGGGCGATAAGCTTTAACAGTCATTTACTTATCTCCTTTCTTTGTGGCCTTTTCAGCGGCCTTTTCTTCAGCTTTTTTAGCTTTCTTTAACTTTCTACGTTCTTTTGTTTCTTCCTCTGTCGCGCTTCGCGCGCCAGACGCCGCTACACTCGCAGCAGACGAAGTACTTCGTCCTTTGTCAGCTGCTTCGTTTGCGTCGTCGAATACTGGGATTTTATCACCTTCCTTGACGGTCACATAAGCGAACTTATGGTCGCGACGGAAAGTCGTGCCTGGATACTGGTGTTTACCCTTAGAATAGCGGGTTTTCTTGCCCTTCCTAGTTAGAACTCGGACAGAGGTCACCGAAACTTTGAATTCCTCTTCGACAGCCTTTTTAACAGATTGCTTAGAGGCGAAAAGCGGAACGGCAAAGACGTAGGTGCGCTTGGCCTGTTCGGCGTAGGATTTCTCGGTGGCGCGAGGAGCAATCTCGAAGATAGTCGTCTTCTCGATGATTTTAGCCTCTTCCACCTTCTTTACTGAGGTCTTAGTAGCCATTATTTCGTCTCCTTTCCGAGTAGCCAATCAACGGTATCTTTGACGGCGTCATCAGTAAAGACGACGGCATCAGCGTTCATAATGTCGAAGACATTGAGATAAGTCGAACGAACGAGCTTTAGATCGGCTAAGTTATTAGTGGAGCGGAGAATCTCTGGGGTCTTTTCTTTGCAGATTAAGAGAACTTTTTTGTCCTCAAGTTTAAGATCCTTTAAGATTTTCACGGTATCCTTGGTTTTGCCGGAGAATTTAGCGGTGCTATCTAGGACAATCACTGCTTTCTCGGCATTTTTAAGACTGAGTGCTTGGCGAACAGCCAATTTCTTAGACTCGCGGGAAAGTTTCTTCTCAAAATTCTCGTTGCCAGTCCGGCCGCCAGCAATACCACCATGGCGCCAGATTGGGTTCCTGGTAGAGCCGAAACGAGCCCGGCCGGTGCCCTTCTGCTTCCAAGGTTTCTTGCCACCACCACTGACTTCGCCACGCTTTAAGGTCTTAGCGTGGGACGAGCGAGAGTTCGCAAGATAGGCATCGTAAGCCAATTTTACTAATTCATAATTTTGTACTTCGAGGGCGAAGACTTGCTTTTCTAATGTAGCCATATTACTCCTTTCCCTCCACAGTTACGATACCCTTTTTCGGGCCAGGGACTGCGCCCTTTAAGCCCAGGATATTATTTTCTTTGTCAATGTAGGCTACGACGAGGTTTTTTACGGTAACCTGATCGTGTCCCATGCGGCCTGGCATACGCTTGCCCTTGAAGACCTTTTGCGGATACATTGAGCCAATAGAACCAACGCGGCGGATATTACCCTTGAAACCGTGGGTATTGCGCGATTCGTTAAAGTTCCAGCGTTTGACGGTGCCGGCAAAGCCTTTACCCTTAGAAACGCCGGTGATGGTGACCTTGTCGCCGAGATTAAACTGTTCGACGGTGAGGACATCGCCTGCCTTTAACTCTGGCTCCTTCTCGGTCCTAAACTCCTTTAAGACCTTGGGGCTCAATTTTTCTCCGGCCTTCTTCACGTGGCCAGAAACCGACTTGCTCAGATTCTTACCAGAACCAAAACCAAGCTGCACTGCGTTATAACCGTCTTTTTCGGCGGTTTTAATCTGAGTCACAGTGGCTGGCCCGGCTTGGAGGATAGTTACAGGGGTAACTACACCATCTTTGCCGATGATTCCGGTCATACCAATTTTGGTGCCGATGATGACTTGCATCTTGTTCCTTTCCCTTAAATATTATTACACTCTATGCTATTTTGGCATTACGTAAACTAGACTTATGGGCAGTATCCCAAGGGACTTACACCTGGCGTCTAGTCTGCATATCCCAAAATAGAATATACGAGTATATTGTACCATAGTTCACTCTGGGGCGCAAGGGGTATTTTTGACATTTTTGGAGCTTTCTTGCAAGAAAAACCGGCGAGCCAAATTGGCTCGCCGAATGAAATAAGGTACTCGGGGATTAGGTAATGGTTCCCCAGCGGATTTTGTTTAACGATTTAGCGAAATCGTCCGCTCGATTTCGCTGCTCGACAGAGCTTATGGGGCGTTTGTTGTCGTGCGTATAGCGCGTTTTTCCTCCCGAAAGAGGCTCACTCCCTGTACCGTCTACTAGTTTTTCGAAGGCGGTTTTACCCCCGACTTTTTTAAACAAATTTTGACACATCTCCGAATTCATGCAGTGAAGATAACCAGATGTGTCGAAATAGCCATCGCTCATATTACTCCCTCCTTTCTGAGCGCGTATTTCCTCCCAATCGGGATTTATCTATTATATCACAGTTAGCACAAAAAAGCAAGCTCTAGCGGCGGCCAGACCTTGCTTTTTAAGGTTTGTTTTAACTGTTTACTTAGAGACTTCTTCGGCGGTCGGGAAATCAGTTTCTGCGGCGGTTCCCTCTGCTAATTCCTCCTCATCATCTTTTAGGGCAATTTTGCCGGTACCGACCGGAATCTTGCGACCGATGATGACGTTCTCTTTCAGGCCATGGAGATGATCGACTCTACCAGAGATGGCGGAGTTGATGAGTACTCTCGTGGTATCTTGGAAGGAAGCTGCAGAGAGGAAGGAATCGGACCAGATGGAGACCTTGGTGATGCCGAGGAGCAGATGGGTGTATTTCGCTGGCTCCTTGCCGGTCGCCTCTAGCTCGGTGTTCTCGTGAGCAACGGCGGATTCAGAGACGATATCGCCGGCGACGAAGGTGGAATCACCTGGCTCGTCAATAACCACACGAGAGAACATCTGACGAACGATAATCTCAAGGTGCTTTGCGGAAATCTCGTGACCCTGAGCGGCGTAGACCGAGAGGACGTCGTTCATAATGTAACGAGCGGTGGCCTCACGACCCTTGTACTTCAAGAGGTCTTGGAGGTTCAAAGAACCGGTGGTGAGGCGATCGCCGGCCTCGAGCTGGTCGCCGTTCTTTACGAGGAGCTCGGCGTCATTTGGAATCTCGACGCGAGCAGGGCCATCGGCGACAGCGACAATGATAATCGCATCGTCGACGAGCTGGGCATTACCATTGATGGTAGCCTTTAGCTGGTCTTTGCCATTCTTGTCAGCGATGACATCGCCAATTTTGACATCGGCGCCATCTTTAACCTTTGGCTTGCGGCCGTCTAGAGGGATTTTAGTGGTATTGCCAGCATCTGGGGTAATCTGGACAATGTAATGGTTGCCATCTTCCCAAGTTTGGACCGTACCGGCGATAGGAGCGACATAAGCTTGGCCTTTCGGCGTACGGGCCTCGAGGAGCTCCTCGACACGCGGAAGACCGCGAGCAATCGCACCAGAGCCAGCGACACCGGAGCCGTGCTTAGTATCAAGCGTCAGCTGGGTGCCCGGCTCGCCAAGAGATTGGGCGGCGATTACACCGACCGGCTGGAACGGCGCCACGAGCTCACGGGTGCTCATATCGATACCGTAAGCCTTCTGTGGAATACCGTTTAGCGATTTGGTGGTCAGAATCGAGTAGATTTTAACGTATTCAATCTTATCGTCAGCGGAGATTTCCTCGGCCATCTCTTTAGTGATGACCTGATCCTTGTCGACATAACCCGGGACAGCCTCGGCGGCGTAGCGTCCGGAAATCCAAGCGGAGAATCCGACACCAGCCTCTTCGACTTCTTTCTTATTGACGACGAAGCCCGGGTCCTCACATTCTTCATCGGTGGTGAAGACGTCCTGAGCGACATCTACAAGACGGCGGGTCAGATAACCGGAGTCCGCAGTACGGAGAGCGGTAGAGACCTGGCCCTGACGAGCGCCTCGGGTAGCCACGAAGGACTCGAGAGTGTTAAGACCCTTTTTGTAGGAACTTTTAACCGGGAGCTCAATCTCGTTGTTGTTAATGTCGACCATAATACCGATTTCCGCGGAAGCGAGCTTGATGTTAGAGATGGAGCCACGGGCGCCGGAGTTGACCATCACGGCGATGTCGGTATCCATATCCGCAAGTTTACTCTTTAAGAAGTCAGAGATGCGGTCATCGATATCACGCCAGTTAGCCACAGTGAGCTTATGGCGCTCCTCTTCGGTGACAAGGCCCTCTTCATACTGGTCTTGGATGAGAGCAGTCTTAGCGTCGCCCTCAGCGATGAAATCTTGGATTTCTGGGTAGGTCGGGTAATCATCTTTCGCCGTAGAAACAGAGGCGATAGTCTCATATTCGAAGGCTAGATCCTTCATCGCATCAGCGATGCGGACAGTCTCCTCTGGGCCGTACATATCGTAGATGTTAGCCATGACCTTCTTGAGCTGTTTAGAGGTCTGGACCGAGTTGTCGTAAGGGTAAGTCTCGGGGAGAATCTCGTTAAAGATGACGCGGCCTAGCGTGGTCTCTCTGATTTCCTTCTTCGTAAAGACACGAATTGGGGTCTGAAGGTGGATGAGGCCCTGGTCATAGGCCATTTCGGCCTCGTAGACACTAGAGAACGGCTTAACGGTGTTCCCAGCGGTACCAGGTTTATCGTAAGTGAGGTAATAAATACCAAGCACGACGTCCTGATAAATCGAGAGTACCGGGGCGCCATCGGCAGGTTTCAGTAAGTTCTTGGTGGCGGACATTAACTCTCTAGCTTCTCTCTGGGCGTCATCGGACAGAGGTAGGTGAACCGCCATCTGGTCGCCATCGTAGTCAGCGTTAAAGCCGGTCGCGACGAGCGGATGAAGCTTAATCGCCTTACCATCAATGAGTTTCGGCTGAAAAGCCTGAATCGAGAGACGGTGGAGAGATGGAGCACGGTTTAAGAGGACGTATTTCCCCTTAATGACTTCATCGAGCGCATCCCAGACGATGTTCTCGCCAGCCTCAATCATACGGGTAGCCGAGCGGATATTGGCGGCATATTCGCCCGCCATTAGCCAAGAGATGACGAAAGGTTTAAAGAGTTCTAGAGCCATCTGTTTTGGCAGACCACATTCATTCAATTTTAGCTCTGGGCCGACCACGATGACCGAGCGACCAGAGTAGTCGACGCGCTTACCAAGCAAGTTCTGACGGAAGCGGCCCTGCTTGCCCTTTAGAAGGTCAGAGAGGGATTTTAGTTTCCGGCGACCGTTGGTGCTGTTCGCGGTGCGGTTACCATGAGAGGCGGAATTGTCAATCAAAGCATCGACGGCCTCTTGGAGCATGCGTTTTTCGTTGCGGCAGATTACCTCTGGCGCATTGAGATCAATTAATTTCTTTAGACGATTGTTACGGTTAATTACGCGGCGATAGAGATCGTTAAGATCAGAGGTCGCGAACCGGCCCCCAGGGAGGCTAATCATCGGGCGTAGATCTGGCGGGATGACTGGGATAACTGTCATGATGAGGTCAGTCGGCTTAATTCCGGCGGCCTCCATACCTTCGATGACCTTTAGGCGCTTGGAGAGTTTCTTCTCTCTCTGACCTTTAGCCTCAGTAAGTTCTTCTTTAATCTCGGCAATAAGAGATGGCATGTCAATTTGGTCGAGCATAGTTTTGAGTGCAGTTGCGCCCATCTCTACCTCGATTAGCTCATCGTAGTCATCTGGGAGGTTACGATAGTCGATTTCGGAGATGATAGCGCCTTTTTTGAGGCTACCTAAGATACCCTTTCTCTTGTCGTAATCTTCATTGAGCTCATCTAATTCTTTCCCCTCTTGTTCTTCGAGGGCCTTTTGATCGGCATTCTTGTCTTTACGAGCCTTGTCGTAGCGGATTTTAATCGCTTGGCGAGAAGCCTCAGTCTGAGCCTCGAGATCTTTGACGGCTTTATCGATATCCTCGTCGTGACTCTCAATGATAAGATAAGAGGCGAAATAGACGACTTTCTCGATGTTTTTTACGGTCAAATTCAGAAGTAAAGACAGAGGAGACGGAGTGCCACGCATAAACCAGATGTGTGCCACTGGCGCGGCAAGGCTGATATGGCCCATGCGCTCACGGCGGACAATAGAACGAGTCACGAGGTTGCCCTCTTTGTCGACGGCCGCCTCGCGGAAACGGGCACCTTTTAGTTTGCTATCGTGCGGGTTGATATCTTTGGTTGGACCGAAGATACGCTCGCAGAATAGACCGTCACGCTCAGGTTTCTGAGTACGGTAGTTAATAGTTTCTGGCTTTGTGACCTCGCCATAGCTCCAGTTCAGAATGTCCTCGCTAGAGGCGACACTGAGCCTGATTGAATCAAAGTCAGATGCGGAAATGAAATTATCCATCCAAGCCATAATTTACTCCTCTCCTCCAAAGTCAACAGCGCCGTCATCATCGAAATCTTCTACCTCCAAATCCTCATCGAATTCGTCGTCGAAGTCTCCCTCTGTGACACTGTCCTCTTCTTCTTCGGATGTTACGTTAATATCTTCCCCCTGGTTTTCTAGCATATCATCGGCCTCTTCAGTGGTCATAGACTCTAAGTTGGCGTGTTTTTCTGCCTCGATACGGTCGTAAATGAGCTTATCATCGCTAGCTTTCTCAATCTCTCTGGAAGTTTCCTCGATTACGTCAGAGGCGTCAGTGCTATCGCCGTGGTCTAGAAGGTCTACCTTCAGACCGAGACCCTGGAGCTCTTTGACGAGGACGTTAAAGCCCTCTGGGAGCTTTGGTCCCTCGATCGGATTGCGCTTAATGATAGCCTCGTAAGCCTTAGCGCGACCGTAGACGTCGTCAGATTTGATGGTAAGCATCTCCTGAAGGGTGGTGGCGGCACCGTAAGCCTCGAGGGCCCAGACCTCCATTTCCCCAAAGCGCTGACCACCGTTCTGAGCTTTACCGCCGAGCGGTTGCTGGGTGACCATAGTGTACGGACCGGTGGAACGGGCGTGAATCTTATCGTCGACCATGTGGTGGAGTTTCAGCATGTGCATCACACCAACAGAGGTGCGCTCCTCAAATGGCTCGCCGGTCATACCGTCGTAGAGCTGGACACGGCCATCAGAATCGTAGCCGGCTTTCTCGAGCTCTCTTGAGATAATTTCATCTGGAACGCCGTTGAAGGACGGGGTGGCGACTTTGTAGCCAAGTTTCTTGGCGGCCATACCTAAGTGGATTTCGAAGAGCTGACCGAGGTTCATACGGGAAGGGACGCCCATCGGGGATAGAATCACGTCGATAGGGGTGCCATCTTCCATGAATGGCATATCTTCTATCGGGAGAACTCTCGAGACCACACCTTTGTTACCATGGCGGCCAGAGAGCTTATCGCCGACGCCGATTTTGCGCATTTCGGCAACGAAGATTTTAATCTGCATGAGGACACCGGCTTTGAGCTCGTGTCCCTGTTCGCGAGTATAAACGCGGACGCCGACGACCTTGCCGGTGCTGGCGCCGTGCATACGAACAGAGGTATCGCGGACATCTTTGGCTTTCTCGCCGAAGATGGCGCGTAGGAGGCGCTCCTCAGAGCTGAGCTCTTGCTCGCCCTTCGGGGTGATTTTCCCGACGAGGATATCGCCAGGGGTGACCTCCGAGCCGACGGCAACAATACCGTCTTCGCCGAGGTGCCTTAGGGAATGTTCAGAGACATTTGGAATATCACGCGTAACCTGTTCAGCTCCTAGTTTCGTATCGCGGACCTCGACATCGTAATCTTTGATGTTGATAGAGGTCAGGACATCGTCTTCGACGAGGCGAGAGGAGATAACAATCGCGTCGTCCATGTTGTAGCCTCTCCAAGGCATGAAGGCGACGAGTAAATCGCGGCCGAGAGCCAATTCGGAGTTATTGATAGAGGCGCCTTCGATCAGGGTATCGCCCTTTTTCACCTTCTGGCCACGATGGACCTTGCAGCGCTGATTGTAGCAACGGTCATCATTGGTCTTTTCGAAGTGAATCAGAGGATATTCGACCTCGCCGGCGGTCTTGTACTTGACGACAATCGAGACACCGTCAGCCTTGACGACTTCACCGGCTTCTTTGGCGGTGACGAGCTGGGAGGTGTTTTTCGCGACCTCGCCCTCAATACCGGTACCGACAATCGGATTATCCTGGCGGAGAAGAGGTACGGCCTGTTTCTGCATGGCGCAAGCCATTAGAGAGCGGTCGACACGGTTCTTCTCTACGAACGGGATGAGAGAGGCGGAAATACCCAAAATTTCCTTGTGAGCGGCATCGATGTGGGTAACTTTGCTAGACTCAACCTGAGTCGGGTGGCCATGAACGCGGGCCGAAACACGAGATTCGACGAATTTGCCGTTTTTGTCGATTTTCGCAGAAGTATCAGCGATAATCATATCTTCTTCGGTGGCGGCGTCCACATAGACGACCTCATCAGTGACCTTACCGTTCTTTACGACGCGGTAAGGAGCCTCAATAAAGCCGTAATCGTTAATCCTAGCATAGGTAGCGAGGTTTAGCACGAGACCGACGTTGGCGCCTTCTGGCGTCTCTACGGTACAGATACGGCCGTAGTGGGTCGGGTGGGCATCGCGAACGTCAAAGCCGGCGCGCTCGCGGGTCAGACCGCCGGGACCCATAGAGGACAGACGGCGCTTATGAGCGAGCTCAGAGAAAGGATTGGTCTCATCCATGAGCTGGGACAGCTGGGAGGAAGCAAAAAATTCCTTCACCGCGGCTACGACCGGGCGAGCATTGATTAACTGGGAAGGGGTAACTTCATCGATATTGACCATCGACATCCGGTCGAGGATGTTTCGCTGGAGGCGGAGCATACCGAGACGGAATTGTCTCTGGACGAGCTCTCCGACGAGCTTAATCCGACGATTCGACAAGGAGTCGATATCATCCGGGGCCTCTTGGGTGTTATTGAGACGGATAATCTCGCTGATGATGGCAATCAAATCTTTCATCTGGAGAGTGCGATGCTCGTTGTCGTTCGGAGTATCGAAACCGAGCCGCTGATTCATCTTAAAGCGGCCGACACGAGAGTAATCGTAGCGCTTGTAGTCGAAGAAAGTACGCTCAATCATGGATTTCGCGTTCTCGACCGTAGCGAGATCGCCCGGGCGGAGCTTGCGGTAGACCTCGATTAGCGCTTCGGACTGGCCAGAGGTGGGGTCTTTCTCAAGCGTAGCCTCGATGTATTTAATCTCGCCAGTATCGATATCCTCGAAGTGTTTCATAATGTCGGATTTTTTCGCGATTCCGAGAGCTCTGAGGAGTGTCGTGACCGGGATTTTGCGGCGGCGATCAATCTTTACGTAGATAGCGCCGCTAGTCGAAGTCTCGAACTCTAGCCAAGCGCCGCGACCAGGGATAACCTTGGCCCCGTAGTAGTTCTTCCCGCCGATATTGTCAGCGGTGAAGAAGACACCAGCCGAACGGATGAGTTGGGAGACAACGACACGTTCGGTGCCATTGATTACGAAAGTGGCGCGGTCGGTCATCCATGGATAATCGCCGAAGAAGATGTCTTGTTCCTTCTTGGTGCCTTTGACCTTATTCTCGAGCTCTACTTTGACATGGAGCGGAGCCTCGTAGGTCATTAAGTTGATTTTTGCGTCGTGTTCGTTTTGCTTGGGGGCGCGGAACTCGTAGTCCTTAAACCTCAAGGATATTTTTTGGCCCGTATAGTCATCTATCGGGTTTAGCTCGGAGAATACTTCTCTGAGGCCGTTTTTGACAAAATCTTCCCAAGAATCCTTTTGATGTGCAATCAAATCAGGAATTGGGAGTGCTTGGTCGCCTTCCGTAAAGAATACGCGCGACTCATTTTTCGCAGCTTCTTTCACTTGTTACCTCTTTTATTAGTGGTTAATATTCTTTCAGCGCCGAAGAATACTGCCTCTATTTGATATAAAGATTCGCCAATTCTCTATACGGTCAAAAATAGGACACACTACTTCTTAATAAATAGTTTATATCATTCTGGCAAATTTTGCAAGACTTAATTTGAACTAACAAACCGCCTTTTAGGCGGCTTATTAGGCATAGATAAACTCTCAACTTAATTATTGATTGTTCTAGCTTTAGGTTCGCAGTTTTAAAGCGTTTTAGAACTATCTCTATTATACACGATGAGGCTAAAAAACGCAAGAGTTTTCTTCCGCTTTTTAGCATTTTCTAGCTAGATGTCTAAATCGTCTAAATCGGCGAGCTCAGAACGGGTGCGCTCGGCGAGATCGGAGGTTTCTTCCTCGGTCTCTTCTTCGAGAACTTCGTCGTCAGCAGCATCGGTCTCGGCTACGGTCTCGGTAACAGTTTCCTCCTGAACAGGGGCGGAATCGCGGACAGGCGCGCCTTCGTCGGAATTGACGATTTTAAGATTGTATCTAGCATCGTTCTTCGTGCCAAGGGCGCGAAGAAGTGTGCGGATAGACTGGGCGGTGACACCGCGTCTACCGATGACACGGCCGACGTCCTCAGGGGCGACAGTCAGGGCGAGCAACACACCTTTTTCATCAATAGTGCGTTCTACTTCTACTTTGTCGGGATTATTGACTAGGGTCTTTACAATGTATTCTACGAATTGCTGGTCTATGGTTGCCATAAGATTTTTCCTTAAGTTACTGTGGTTCCATTATAGCACACATTAGCGGAACCGTCTACTAAAAAAGCAAGCCGGCTCGAAACCCAAGCTGGCTCGTCGCTTAGGGTGTTTTCGGGTCCTGCCACGTGCTTTCCCATCGTCCCTCGATGAGCAAAGCTCATCTCGGTCCATGGGACCCTGCACGTGTCACCCGAAAACAGCCCTCGCGGGTCACCAGCTTGCTTTTAGGCTTCCGCTGGGGCTTCTTCGGCTGGGGCTTCTGCTGGAGCCTCTTCCTTCGGTTGGTTCTTGCGAAGCTTGT
>CAYRGP010000012.1:9616-16336 GCA_964423995.1 uncultured Candidatus Saccharibacteria bacterium | reverse complement strand
TCTGTGCTATAATAAGCATAACAGATAATAAGTGGAGTTTATTATGTCAAATCGCAAAGTTAGAAAATACATCGAATCGCACTGGCTCGTCTTCGCCCTGCAGGGCATCGTTGGCCTACTCTTCGGCTGGTTCGTAATGTTTACGAATCTAGATGAGGTTGACCCTCTTGTCATCATCGCCGGCGGCACCATCCTTGCCCTCGGTTTGATTGATCTTGCGAACCTCATTTATCGCAAGCGCCGCCAGCAGAACTGGGGCTTTGGTCTCGTCATCACCATCCTCGAGATTCTCATCGGCCTCGCCCTGATTATCACTAAAGATTGGAACCCGGTCTGGCCGCTCGCCCTACTCGCCGGTTACACCATCTTCTGTGGTCTCTTCCAGATTCTCACCGGTTTCAAATCCCTGTCGGATCCTACGGACCGTTTCATGTGGATTGTCTGCGGCATCTGTGCCTGTGTCCTCGGTTTCGTTGTCCTCAATTCCGGCCACTTCGAGAATCCCACCACTTTCATTAAATTCTTCGGCACTTACACTATGATTTACGGCATCACCACTCTTATTTACGCCGTCCACAATAAAAACGAGCTCGCCGAGGAAAAAGAGAATAGAAGAAAAGCCCGCCTACGTCGTCAGAGGGAAAAGGCCAAGGAAGAGGCCAGAAGCCGGGGAATTTTGACTCGTTTCTTCGGAAAATCCGCCAAAAAATAATCAGAGTGTGCTATAATAAAATCTCAAAGGAGTTTTATGAAATACCAACTGCCCAAAAAAGCTATTATCACCGATGCCGGTTTTGCTAGCCGCTATTTACCAATTACTAAGACTATTCCAAAAGCCATGTTGCCTCTCGGCGCTAAGCCGATTATGCAGCTTGCTGTCGAGGAGTGTATGGCCGCCGGTATTGAAGAAATCATCATTGTCGCGACCGCGGCCGGCCGCCCGATTTACGAGAGTTATTTCCACGCGCCCGTCCCGCAGATCGAGGCTCTGCTCGAGAAACAGGGAAAAGCCGAGCGTTTCGCTCCCGTAAAGGAACTACTAGAGAACTTCCCGAAAATCACTATCATCGAACAGGATCCGTCCTATCCTTATGGCAACGGTTCTCCGATTGCCTCCGCCCGAGAGTTCATTAACGACGACGAGTCTTTTGTTGTGCTCTATTCGGACGACGTCGTCTTCGGCTCCTCTGATGTGAAAACTTTGATTGAGTCTTACGAGAATCATGACGACGCCGAGGCTATCATCATCGCACAGGAAATGCCCCGCGAGGTGCTAGACAAGTACGGCATTATCCGCCTAAAGAATGAAGAAGATATGACTCTGGATAATATCGTTGAAAAGCCCGCCATCGAGGACGCCCCATCTAACCTTACTAGTTACGGCCGCTATCTCTTAACGCCGCGGGTTTTCGAGCATTTAAATCCAGAAAACACTGGTCTCGATGGCGAGCTTTGGACCGTTGACGCCATCACGAAATTAGCCGAAAACGGCCCTGTTTACGTTGAGAAAACTCAGGGTACCTGGATGACTACCGGCGACCCTAAGAATTATGCGAAAGCTTGCGAATATTACAATAAGGAGTATCAAAAATGAACGTAGCAGAATGGATTATCATGGTAATTTTGGCGGTGACGCTTTTCGTCTTTCTTTTGCTCGGCATCATCGTCTTCGTCAAAGTCTTAAAACTCTTGAAGGAGACTCGCCGTTTCATCGCCACCGGACAAGAGTTTGCAGACAAGGCCTCCGGTGTCGCTAATAACCTTTACGAGATGACGCTCGTCGGTAGCATCAGCGGTCTTGCGAAAAGAATCAAAAAGCAATATAATAGGTTTAAGAAAAATAACGAAGAATAATTAATAAGAAAGGTGGGTTACCCATGACAACTAAGAAAAAACATCGTTTTCTCCTCGGCGCACTAGTCGGCGCCACTGCGGGCATTCTTCTCGCCCCGAAATCCGGCAAGGAGACCAGAGCGGACATTAAAAAAGGTGGCAAAAAGGCTTACAAAAAGGCTCGCACCGCCAGCGCCAAGACCGTCGCCAGCGCGAAAAAGGTCAAAAACACCGTGACCCGCGACGCGAAAAAAGCCGCGAAGACCGTCGGCGTTAAAAGCAAGAAAAAATAAGTTATGATTTTTCGGCGGTAGCGGGCGGCGAGTAGCGTCTAAAACTAGACTCTAAGCCTCCTACTTTATCTTCACCGCATCCTCTCCGAGTAGCTCTTTTAGCGGCGAAACCGCCTCTTCCGCCGAGACCCTAAATGGCATTTTGAGCGGCTTTTTCTCGTCGCCTCTTTTTAGCACTAAAATTACTTCTTGCATCCCCGCATATCTGTTGCATAGCTGTTTAATTGCATTCAAAGTTTCGATATTATCCGGCTCTTTCACTAGACACCAGAGCCGTTCATGAGAATGGTCTACTGGCGGCTGGATGGGCTCGGCCGGCTTGGCTGTTTTTGGTGTCGCTGGAGTATTCTTGCGCCATACGGCCGCTGGTGAGCTTTTACTCCGCCGCTTTTCTTTTGCCTTTCCTAGCTCACCGATTTTCTCCCCCGTCGGCTGGTAATTCGCTAGTGCCTCGTCTGTAATTATTTCGATTGTATCCGCCAATACTTTCACATCCGATGTGAGATTACCGTTTTTATCGCGCGCATTTATGCTACCGGTGCATCGTATTACGTTGTCCTGTACTAGTTTCGCCCCATATTCCGCGAACGCCTCAGGGAAGACTACAATCTCTTGTTCGTCCGACTTATCCTCGATTTTTACAAAAGCCATCTTCTGATTCTTCTTAGTCAAAATCGTTCGCACATTTGTAATAATCCCCCCAATCGATATGATTTTTGTATCGTTTTCTTCGCAAACCATTGAAAACGGATGGCATTGCTCCTCAAAATAGATATCGTATTTGTCTAGCGGATGCGCCGAGAGATATAGCCCCATTAAATCCCGTTCCCAGAGTAGCTTCTCTTTGTCTGAAACCTTGGTTGGCGCTGGTTTAATATCCGGTTTAACCATCTCGCCCGCCTCCCCGAACGCCGCGAACAAATCCATCTGCCCCGAGGCCTTGTCTTTTTGTGATTTTTGCCCATAAGCCTGAATCGCCTCTAAATTGTAGAGCAAATCCGAGCGGTCATTGAACCGGTCGAAAGCGCCAGTTTTAATCGCCGCCTCCCAAGAACGCTTATTGAACTTCGTAGCATTCACTCTTTCTGCGAAATCATACACTGATTTGAACGGCCCCCGCTTCTCTCTCTCTGGAATCACTACCTCTTCTACCAGAGCCTTACCCATCGACTTGATGCCCGAAAGCCCAAACCGAATGGTTTTCTCCCCCTTCACAATCCCGAAATCGCCGAAAGACTGGTTAATATCCGGCCCCAGGACTTTAATCCCCATCCGCTTACATTCCGCGATTTCTATCGCTAAGCGGTCGGTCTTATCCATATCGGAAGTCATCAACGCCGCCATAAAGGCATCCGGAAAATGCGCCTTCAGATAGGCCGTCCAATATGCCACGAGTGCGTAGCACGCCGCGTGGGACTTATTGAAACAGTAATTCGCGAATTCCAGAAGCTGCGACCAGAAGGTCTCTGCAATCTCCTCTGTTGCCCCACCGACTTCTACCGCACCCTTAATAAACTGCGGTTTTACTTCCTCCATCAGTTTTACCTTCTTTTTCCCGACTGCTTTACGCAGCGTATCCGCCTGTCCACCCGTGAACCCACACCAGCTCCTGGAAATCTGCATGAACTGCTCCTGATAAATCAGAATTCCATAGGTATCCTTCAGCGCCCCCTCCAGCCCTGGGTGTAAGTAGGTAATCTCTTCTTTCCCATGTTTCCTTCGAATAAAACTATCGATAAACTGCATTGGTCCCGGGCGATAGAGTGCCACCATCGCGATGATGTCCTCGAATCTCGACGCCTTTAATTCCTTCAGGTAACGTTTCATCCCCGGCGACTCTAGCTGGAATACCCCAGTCGTCTCTGCTCTCTGGAGTAAAGCATAAGTCTCCGGATCGTCCAGTGGCAACTCATACATATTGATATCTTTCCCGTAGACTTTCCGTACCATTCTTAAGGTATTGTTAATCACTGTAAGATTTTTAAGGCCTAAAAAGTCCATTTTAAGAAGCCCTAGTTCCTCGATTTGCGTCATCGGGAACTGTGCCGCCAATGTTTGCTCTCCGTTCGTCTGTTTCCGGGAAACCTCGAGAGGTAAGAACTTCACGAGGTCGTCCGGCGCAATCACTACTCCGCAGGCATGCACCCCATGCCCCCGAATCGTCCCCTCTAACTGAATCGCGAAATCAATCACTTCTTTTGCCACCCGGTTATTTTCATATTCCGCTTTCAGGTCTGGCTCGCTCGAAATCGCCTCTTTAAGAGGGACATGATGTCCCATCACCGGCGGCGGAACTAATTTGGCTATCCTATCCGACTCCTCATATGGCACCTCCAAAACGCGCGCCACATCTCTCACCGCCATCCTCCCCATCATCTTATCAAACGTCACAATGTTGGATACTCTCCCTCTCCCGTATTTCTCGGTACAATATTGAATCACCTCATCTCTCCGCGTATCCTGGATGTCGGTATCAATATCTGGCATGGAGATACGGTCTGGATTCAAGAATCGCTCGAAGAGTAGGTCGTATTTCAGAGGATCCAACTCGGTAATCCTCAGTGCATAAGCCAGCAAAGACCCCGCCGCCGACCCACGCCCCGGTCCGTAGACAATCCGCTTTTTCTTACCCCAGTTGATAAAGTCCTGTACGATTAAGAAATAACCATTATAGTTCATCTTGTCCACCACCGACAGCTCGTAGTCTATCCGCTCCAACACCTCTGGCCTCAACAACTTCCGGCACTCTGCAACTGACAATTTCTCTACTTCTTTCTCAGTCTTCTCGCTATATCTCATCGCCAAGCCTCTGAAAACCAGTAGGTCTAGGTACTCCTTCTCGCTCATCCCCTTTGGCAGCCCAGGGAATTTCGGAATCAGAATCCGCCCCAGATGCAAATCTACATCACATCGCTCGGCAATCCGTTTCGTGTTGCGCACCGCCTCTGGGAAATCCTTGCTCCAGCGGTCTAAAATCTCTTGTGGTGGTATCACATGGAGCTGAAAATCCTTCAGTGTCATCCGTTTCGGGTCAGAAAGATTAGACGCTGTCCCGATACAGAGCAGAATCTCGTGTGCCTCCGAATCCTCGTGCTTTAAGTAGTGCCCATCGCAAGTCACTACCAGAGGTAGCCCCGTATCTTTCGCTAGCCGCTGTAACCCCTCGTTAATCCGATTCTGGACCTCCGAGTGTGTCGGCGACTCTGGGTGGCCATGGTCCTGCATCTCGAGGTAGAAACGCCCCGAGAAGACCCCCGAGTACCATTCCACGAGCTTTTTTGCGCCCTCGTAATCGTCTTCTTTCAGCTTCACCGAAATCTCCGAGGACATACACCCCGAGAGACAGATTATCCCCTCATTGTATTTTTCCATTAAATCGTGGTCAATTCGCGGCTTATAATACATCCCGTTGATTTCCGCCTCGGTCATCATCCGACAGAGGTTCTCATACCCCTTATTATTCATCGCGAGCAAGGTAATATGAAACCGCTCCTTGTCGTAGGACGGATCCTTATCAGTGTATTTCCGCGCCGCGACGTAAGCCTCTAATCCCAAAATCGGTTTTACCCCGGCCTCATAAGCCGTTTTATAGAGCTCAATCAGCCCGGTCATCGTGCCATGGTCAGTCACCGCCACCGCCTCCATCCCTGTAGACTTAACAAAATCAATCAAATCTGGAATCTTAGTCAGCCCATCCAAAAGCGAATACTGAGTGTGGTTATGTAGGTGCACAAAATCAGAAGGTTTGCACTTAGCGCCCTTAGAAACAGGGGTTAAAACTACCTCCGGTCTTTTCTCAGCCATAAGTCTATTATAGCATGAACCCTGAAAACTATGGTATAATAATAAAAATAACAACGCGAGGATATTTTTATGGACAAATACGACCCTATTAAAATTGAGGAAAAGTGGCAAAAGCGGTGGGAGGAAGAACAGACTTTTAAGGCATCTGAGGATAATCTGAAGACTGCCGATGGACGCCCCCGTGCGAAGATGTTTCTTGCGGAGATGTTCCCGTATCCCTCTGGCGCCGGCCTCCATGTCGGCCACGTCCGTAATTTTACCATCGTAGATGTCCTCACGCGTTTCTATCGCCAACAAGAGATGAATGTCCTCCGTCCCTTCGGTTATGACACTTTCGGCCTTCCCGCCGAGAACTATGCGATTAAGACCGGTATCTCGCCCCAGAGCGCTACCGAGACTAATATCAACAATTTCCGCCGCCAGGCTAAAAGGCTCGGTCTTGCAATTGATTGGTCCAGAGAGATTAACACCAGCTCCCCAGAATATTATCGTTGGACACAGTGGTGCTTCTTGCAGCTTTACAAGAAAGGCTTAGCTTATCGCAAGGAATCAGAACAGTGGTGGTGCCCCGTCGACCAGACTGTGCTCGCGAACGAGCAAGTCGAAGGTGGTAAATGCTGGCGCTGTGGACACGAGGTAGAAAAGAAGAAAATGAAACAATGGTTCTTCAAAATCACCGACTACGCCGACGAATTACTCGCCGACGTCGACGCCCTCGATTGGCCCGAGAAAATTAAAACGATGCAGAAGAACTGGATCGGCCGCAGCGAAGGCGCGGAGATAGACTTCG
>CAYRGP010000012.1:0-9516 GCA_964423995.1 uncultured Candidatus Saccharibacteria bacterium | reverse complement strand
AAAACGATGCAGAAGAACTGGATCGGCCGCAGCGAAGGCGCGGAGATAGACTTCGAAGTAGCTGGCGAAAAGTGCGTTACTGCAGGTCTTGAAGACCAGAATTTTGCCGACCATACGGAGGTTACGACCGAGTATGAGCGCCCGAGCCCCGTGACGACGGGTGCGAGGGACGCGTGTCGGCAAAATCTGGTCTCAAGACCTTGCATACGGGTCTTCACCACCCGCCCAGACACTATCTTCGGCGCGACGTTCTTGGTGCTCGCCCCCGAACATCCTCTCGTCCCCACCCTCACCACTGACGACACTCGCGCTCAGGTAGAATCCTACATTAAAGAAACCCAGAAAAAATCTGATATCGAACGCCAGGAAAACAAAGAAAAAACTGGGGTCTTCACCGGCTCTTATGCCATCAACCCTGCCACTGGCGAGAAAATGCCTATCTGGATTGCCGACTACGTTTTGATTGGTTACGGCGAGGGTGCCATTATGGCTGTACCCGCGCACGACGAGAGAGATTATGAGTTCGCCCAGAAATTCAATCTACCGATTAAAACTGTGGTCGAAAAGCCCGAAAATTCCGATGACGACAGCGAGTGCTACGGGGGCGAGGGCAAATTAGTAAATTCCGGTCACTTTAACGGCGTTGATTCGTATGACGCTAGAGAGCAGATTGTGGCTTGGCTGGAGGAGCAAGGCATTGGCCACCATAAGGTAACGTACAAGATGCGCGACTGGCTGATTTCGCGCCAGCGTTATTGGGGCTGCCCGATACCGATTGCTTATGATAAGAACGGCGATCCCCACCCGATTCCAGAGGACCAACTCCCGGTGATGATTCCAGAGGTAAAGGATTACCAACCGGACAATTCTGGCCGTTCCGCCCTAGCAAAGGCCAAGGATTGGCTAAAAGTAACTATCGACGGCGAGGAAATGACTAGAGAAACTGATACGCTAGACGGCTACGCCTGTTCTTCTTGGTATCTCTGGCGCTATGTTTCGCCGCACGACGAAAAGGCCGCTTGGGACCCAGAGGCAATTAAATATTGGGCACCTACCGATATATATGTAGGTGGCGACCATGCTGTCGCGCACCTTCTCTACATCCGCTTTTGGTGCAAGTTCTTCGCCGACGAGGGCTACCTACCTTTCCGCGAGCCAGTCAAAACCCTACTTTATAATGGCTATATTAACGCCCCTGATGGCCGCAAGATGTCCAAGAGCAAGGGAAACGTCATCGACCCGCTCGATGTGATTGACTCTGGATATGGCGCTGACACCCTCCGCACATACGAGATGTTTATCGGCCCCTACGACCAAGACGCCGCCTGGGACACCAACAGCATCAGCGGTGTCTACCGGTTCCTGAACCGTTGTTGGACTTTATGCTTTAAAGGGCATGGTACAGGTGTTTCTTCAGACGATGGGCTGTCTGAAGAAACACCTGCGCATGCTCCTCTGCGGCACAAGACCATCAAAAAGGTCACCGAAGACCTCCACCGTCGCAGCTTCAACACCGCCGTTTCCGCCCTCATGGAATACGTCAACGACCTCTATAAAACCGGCGCTACGCACGAGGATATTACCGTTCTGGCGAAACTCCTCGGTCCTTTCGCTCCTCATCTTTCTGCTGAAATGCTAGAACACCTAAAAGCGGATGATGTCTGGCCAAATTGGGATGAAAAAGAGCTCATAGAAGACGAAGTAGAAATCGTCATCCAAGTCAACGGCAAGCTCCGTGCGAAGATTAAAATCGCCGCCGCCGACCTCAATAACCAAGCGGTCGTAGAAGGCACCGCTCTCCAGGATGAAAACGTCCAAAAGTTCGTAAAATCCGCCCCGAAAAAGACAATTTACGTGCCGAGAGCTAAACTCTTAAATATCGTCGTTTAGCGAGCCGCTATCTCTTTAAATCTCCATCATGCGAGCTGCCGTTCTTACTGCTCTACCGAGCGAGCATCGTTCTTGAGTGTCGTCAGCGCAAACAGCGCCACACCTGTGGCGATCGAGACGTTGAAGGACTCTTTCTGTCCCTTCATTGGTATCTCTATAAATTGGTCTATTTCTTTTTGTAATTCCTCCGGAATACCCGAGACTTCTTCCCCTAGCACCAAAACAATCCTTTCCGAAATCGCCGCAAGTAAAGCTTCTCTGTTATTCAATAAGATCGTAGGAGCAGAGAGGTTGTTTTCTAGCCCCAAAATCTGCCACCCCTCCCCCTTAAGTCGCCGCATTTCCGAGGTGATGTCTTCCGAAAAACTGACCTCCACCAGCTTTTCCGCCCCGAGCGCCGTTTTACTAATCTGATGTTCTAATTTCGCCGAGAGATGGGGCAGAGTCCCCGGTTTCCGAAACCAAGGCGTATAGCCAGAACAGACGACTCTTGCGACCCCGAACCCTTCCGCCGTCCTTAGAATCGCCCCTACATTATAGATGGACCGAATATTATGTAACACCAGAATAATTTCCATAAAAATATTATGCCACAAAACCCCGCAAAAATCAAAAATTTCGCTCTTGATATGGGCGGCGAGATGTGATATGATAGTACACAAGATTATAGAATAATAGGAGCATAAAATGCCAGAACCTAAAAAACAGAGCAGCCCTCGGAAGACCGGCCTTCGCCGGAGCCACCTCCGTTTGAAGCTTGCTCGCAGCGTTAACAAGAAATCCCCAGTAAAAGCCTTTGAAACGGCGAAAAAGACCCCTAATTTGAAGGTCAAAACCGTTAAAAAAGCTAAAAAGGAAGCTAAGAAGAATTAACTATGGCAAGCAATCGGCATTTGGGTAGAATTATATCTCTCCAGAGCTTGTACGAGTATGAGTTCCGGAGTCAGGCGGGCGATACTACGGCCGACATTGATACGATTATCGCGAAGAACATCGTGCCATACGAGAAAGCCCTAGGGGATACCGAGTTCGTCTATGCCCTCACCAGGGGTGTAGTAAAAGAGCTTAAGCATCTCGATGAGGAGCTTCAGCCCATCGCCCCAGAGTGGCCGATTTCGAGTATTGCCGCTATTGACCGCAATACCTTAAGAATCGGCTATTACGAGCTCGAGTTCTGCGGCGATACCGTACCGCCTAAAGTTGCCATCAATGAAGCCGTCGAGCTAGCCAAAGCTTTCGGCTCGGACAACTCTTCTAAATTTATCAATGGAGTTTTAGGGACAGCCCTAAAAAAGCTGAAACCCGATTTCGAGGAAACTAATGAACAATCAAATAAGAGTAGCAAATCCGATTCCGGCGGGAAAGCGTCCGCTGGGGAAGACCCCGGCCACCAGCCAGAGTCGAAAGATTCCGGAAGCGCTACCCACTAAATCATACAAAGAATCGCCTTTTTCTAAACTGAAGAATTCCGTTTTCCGCAAGAAACCGGCCATTAAGGAAATCGTGCGCGAGCCTACCTCTGGCGGGATTGTTTTTCGCATGAGTAAAGACCAGAAGGATATCGAAATTCTGTTGATTCAAGATTCGAAGAACCGTTGGACCATCCCGAAGGGCCATATCGAGCCGGGCGAGACCGCCAAAGCTACCGCCATTCGTGAGATTGGCGAAGAGGCCGGCCTCCATCATGTCGATGTACTGACTTGGCTCGGCAAAATCCATTTTAAATATCGCCGGATGGACAAGCTTGTTCTGATGACTACCCAGATTTACCTCGTCCGCGCCCTCGATTCTCACGAAATCCCGACGAAGGAAAAATGGATGAATGGCATTAAATGGTTCAAATTCAATGACGCTCTAGACGCTATCGAATATGAAGATATCGAGCGGCTCATGTTAATCGCGAAGAAGAAAATTCGCGCTGGGGAGGTTTGATGAATAACTTAGCTTTTTTAACAGATGAAGAAAAAGAGGCTTACCAGAGTTTCGCGAAGGAGAAGTTGGGTTTTAAGTTCAAAAATCTAGATCTTTTCGTGACCGCCCTGACCCACCGCAGTTATGTCAATGAGCACCGCGACACTTGTGTCGAGCATAACGAGCGCTTGGAGTTTCTCGGTGATGCGATTTTAGAGCTCGTTTCCTCGGACTTTCTTTTTCGGAATTTCAATGAACCGGAAGGCACTATGACCTCTTGGCGCTCGGCGCTCGTCCGCACCGAGTCCATCGGCAGCGCCGGTAAAAAGCTCGGTTACGGCCCGCTAGTCCGCATGTCTAAGGGTGAGCAAGCTGGCTCCGAACGCTCCCATGAGATTATTATGGCCGATTGTTTCGAGGCGGTAATCGGCGCGATTTATTTGGACCAAGGTTTTAAGATTGCCCGAGAGTTTATTTATCACAATATTTTGGTAAAAATTAAGGACGTGCTCGCCATGGAATCCTGGCGCGACCCGAAGTCTTATTTCCAGGAGTTATCCCAGCATTTTGATGGCGTCCCACCCCAGTATCGCACTATCAGGGAAGAAGGACCGGATCACGACCGCACTTTCACTGTCGCGGCTTATGTCGGCAACGAGGTTCTCGCCACCGCCGAGGGTCATTCCAAGCAAGAAGCCCAGGTCGCTTGCGCGAAACAAGCGGTGCAACATTACCACCAGAAGTATGCCAAAGAGCTCCCACCGCACAAAATCCCAGAAATGCTCTGCCCTGATTGGCTTGACTCGGCTTATCCTATTTAATGTTCTACCTATTGCAAAATTAAAACGTTTGTGGTATAATACAGACAGTAGATTGTAGTTGGCTCATAATTACAGGAGGGAATGAGTTATGACTAAGAACATTATCAAGAATTTAGTTGACGTAGCAATAGAGAAAAGGCAGGACGATTTTCAGAGCGCCTTACAGGAAGGCTACAAGAAGGGTTTGCTCTTCGATGAAAGGGGCAATTATTTCGGCGGATCTTCCCGTGGGCAAATTCTGCAGGACGAATATCTAGAGTATCTAGAATACCTGGAGATACAGAAGGAAAATACGTACAAAGCCGTACAGGACTCTGTTATTTGCCATGGCGCACCTTTGGCTATTTGGATCATGGTCATCATCGGCCGCCTAGCAGTAGCGACGGCGCTAGAAGAATTAGTGGTAGCCAGCGTACTACTATTTGCCACTATTACCATGACGAACGTCATCGGTTGGAGCTCCGTCAAGACGACCGTCAACACACTGACTCCCATCTATAGAAATTTAGGGGTCAAACTAGGAAAGTTGGCGGTTAACACTGGCGAAGATCAGGCACTTGAGTCCAGAGCGATTAAGCTCGACGAGCTCAAAAAATACAGGGTCGCTTCATAAGCGGCCCTTTTTGCTGCAACTAAACTCACCCAATCTCAGATAGAAAATACCCAAAACCCTTGCGTTTTTTGGTAAAGTGTGATATAATAATAGACAGTTTCGAAGGAGGTAATCACACCTCTGGAGGGCTGCAAAAGTAGATCAAGGGGGAATAAAAATGACGCACATTAATAACTTTGTAGCCAGCATGGGCTACATCCTGAAACTGGCCTTCGGGCCGCATTACACACTCATGGTGGTGATGGCGATTTTCATCGCTATTGTCTCGCTGAAGAACAACTTCAGCAGCCACTCTACCATGGCTATCCGCTCCCGCCATAGCGAAGATTTTTTCCGCATCGTGGCTGGGTTCGCTGGGTTCGTCCATTTCATGGACCTCGCCGGGGCCTGGAGCTTTGGGGGCCTTGTCATCGTTGAGGAAAGCACGAGCAGCCACTGGGTAGAGCTCAGTGTTGGCCTCACTCTGGTTTTCGGAGCTTTGACCGGGCTATTAATGTACCGCTTATCAGTAGTACTCCGCCGGGTTCGCACACTCCACCTGAAGAAGAGAACCCTGAAGAGATACCTGAAGAGATTGTCAAGGATGGTCCCGCGCTAAACTAAAACCCCCGAGCTTTGCTCGGGGGTTTAAACATTCTAAAATTTGGTATAATAGAGACATGAACGATCAGACGAATAGCTTTTTCTTCTACGACCTCGAGACTTCCGGCCTGAGTCCGCGCGAATCTCGCATCATGCAGTTCGCCGGCCAACGTACCGACCTCGAGCTAAACCCTATCGGCGAGCCGGTTAATCTCCTAGTAAAGCTCTCGGACGACACCCTTCCTTCCCCCTATGCTATCGCTGTTACGAAAATCACGCCCCAGTCCACCCAAGCGGACGGTCTGACCGAGGCCGAGCTCTGTCGCTATCTGACCGATGAGATTTTTATCCCTGGGACTTGTGTCCTCGGCTACAATTCCGTTCGCTTTGACGATGAGTTTATCCGCCACCTTTTCTGGCGCAATTTTTACGACCCCTACGAGTGGCAGTGGAAAGATGGTCGTAGCCGTTGGGACATCCTAGATGTCGTCCGCCTGACCCGCGCGCTCCGGCCCGAGGGGATTAACTGGCCGTATCAGGATAAGGAAATCGAGAAAGACGGCAAAAAGGAGACCATCAAGGTCAAAACCAATCGTCTCGAGCTCATCACGAAACTGAATCATATCGAGCACGAGCACGCTCATGACGCCCTCGCCGATGTCTGCGCCACCATTGCTGTCGCGAGATTAATCAAAGAAAAACAGCCTGACCTCTGGGATTTTCTGTTCAAAATGCGCGACAAAAAACAGGTAGCAAAACTCGTTAACTTAGAGGAGCCGGTGCCTTTCGTCTACGCTTGTGGTCGCTACTCTAGCGAATACGACAAGACTACCGTCGCTTTCCCCGTCGCCCCCAGCCGGAATGGTAATGTGCTAGTTTGGGATTTGCGTTATGATATTGCGGAGTGCGGGGAGGGGGCTTTTCCGGGCAATAAAGAGATTTCTCCCCGAGAAACCACCACACTCGCGGGCTCGAGTCCGCGAAAGTCCGCGGCGAGAGTCCGCCCGAGTGTGGTAGTTTCGAACGGGCGAGAAATCTCCCGTCCGGAAAGCCCCCTCCCTACGCTCCATCTATTTCCAAAGCTTAAAGAATTACACTACAATCGTTGTCCCGCCGTTGCGCCGTTGGGTGTCCTCGAGAAGGATGACGGCTGGCAGAAAATCGGCTTGGAGAAGGCTCAGATAGAGCAGAACTTAAAATCGCTATTATCTCACCCCGAAATTATCGAGGCAGCTAGGGAAGAGGAGGAGAGCCGCCCGGAGTTTCCGCCCGCGATTGACCCCGAGTCCGCTCTCTACGACGGTTTCTTAGACGACCAAGATCGCCGCCTCTGTGGCATCGTTCGCACCGCCGACCAAAACCAGCTCGCCGATTTACACCTAGACTTTACCGACTCCCGTCTCGAGCCGCTTCTGCTTCATTACAAAGCCAAGAATTTCCCCCAGTCTCTCTCCGAGCAAGAGCAGAAAACTTGGGGAGAATATCGCCGCGCTCGCCTCAAACGCCAATCTGTTTCCTATGAAAGGGAACTGAATGCTCTGAACGCTCGCGGGGATGTAGACCCCTTCATCATAGAAGAGTTAATGCTCTGGGCCGAGTCCCTAGCAGATTCAGAGTACTAACTATCCGCTCGAAACCCAGACCCCCCTTATTATGCTTATGTTATAAAATACTATTGAAAAAATAGCAAATCCGTGCTATAATATAGGCATGAGTACAAAGAGAGTGAAAGGGAAGAACCTCAAACAAAATCGAGTTTTGACATTGCTTTCGTTCGGGTTCGTAATCGCCGCGTTGCCGGTGTTTATTTTGCTCTCATTCTATGCCTACAGCCTAGTTTTCCTCGGTACAGACGGCGCCTCCATCGCTCAGGGTGTTACAATTTTAGTGCTGATGGTCGCTTCTCTTGGTTTTGTGATTTTCAATCGCCACTAATTCCTGGCGACCCTTGAAACTCCGACAGGAAACTGCCGGAGTTTCATTTTGCCGAAGATAAATATGGTATAATAAAAAGGAATGAACACAAGAGAAATTGACCAAGAATTGCCCAAAGATACCGGGAAAAAGCGCAAGAATTCCAAGTTCAAATCTGTCGTGGCGCTAGCGAATTCCCGGCTCTCTATTAAGGTTGCCGCGGTCATCCTCAGTTCCTCCACTTTAGTTTCAGCATTGCTCGGCATTTTCCGCGACCGCTTGTTAAACTCCTACTATCTCGATACTTACCCGACGGGCATCGACGCCTACACCGCCGCCTTCACCATTCCTGATTTCATGTTCTTCATTCTGACCTCTGGCGCGCTCGCCGTATCTTTCATTCCGGTCTTTAATGAACGCCTCGTGAAGGGCAATAAAAAATCCGCCTGGGAATTAAGCTCTAGCCTTATCAATCTTTTCGCCTTAGTCACTTTCGTCGCTAGTATCCTCATGATGGTTTTCGCCGAGCCGCTAGTCCGCTATGTGGTCGGGCCGGGCTTAGATGAGCCTGGGACCATTCTCGCCATCAACATGATGCGCGTCATCGCCATTAATCCCTTCCTAATGTCTATTGCTACAGTGCTCGCCTCGGTCCAGCAGGCGGTCGGGCGGTTCGTGTTCTTCGCGCTCGCGCCCGCGGTCTATAACATCGGTATTCTAATCGGTATCACTTGGTTTACCGGCGGTATCAACATTTTTGGTATCCAGATCTTCGACGGTGGCATTATGGGCGTCGCCATCGGCGTGGTCTTCGGTGCGGTCTTACAGGTCATTATTTCCCTTATCGGCCTCATCGGTCTTGGATTTGACTATAAATTTAAGATTTATTGGAAAAACCGCGGCTTTAAGAGCGTTCTAAAGCTACTCCCGGCGCGCTCTCTGGACCAGGGGATTGATTACGTCAACGGCATCGTCAACACGAACCTTTCCTCGCGTATGGGCGCCGGCGCGCTCCGCTGTTTTCAACAGGCCTCGTCGCTCCATTTGATGCCAGTGAATCTTATTGGTGTTGCGCTCTCCACCGCTTACTTCCCTCAGCTAACCGAAGATGTCGCCGCTGGCGCCGAAAACAAATTCTACGATACTTTCCGTAGTGCTCTAAGGATGATTGTCTGGATTTCTCTCCCAGTCGCGATTATCGCTTACTTCGCTCGCGGCTACGTCGTCTCCTTCATTAAAAACGGAGGTGATCCACTCATTGCTAATGTCCTCGGTACGCTTGTCATCGCTATCTTCGCTCGCTCGGTCTTCCATATCGCCTCGCGTGGCTTTTACGCCCGTCAGGATACCAAGACCCCGTTCATCGTCTCTATTATCGCGGTCGGCATCTCTACTTTACTGGCGGTCGCCTTCTCCGTCTGGGGTTTTGGTCCCGAGGGTCTCGGCTGGGCTCAATCTATCGGCGCCGTTCTTGAGATCGCGATTTTGCTCGGCCTCTTAAACGTCCGGTCTTCATACAAGCTATTCAATAAAGATTTCTGGCGCGCTTTCTCCAAGATGCTTTTCGCCACCGCTATCACCGGTTGCGTTGCCTACAGTTTCACTAAATTCTTCCCCCTCCGCTCCACTGACAACTCCGTTTTCATTACCCTACCGAAGTTTGCTTTAATTTCATTGGCATCGGCTATTACCTATGTAGTCTCTTGTCATTTTCTTGGCCTCCCCGAGGTGAAGCCCATTATTGCTAAATTCAAGAAAATTCTATTCAAAAATGTCTAAAAAGTG
>CAYRGP010000011.1:0-17771 GCA_964423995.1 uncultured Candidatus Saccharibacteria bacterium | reverse complement strand
TGTCCGTAAGGCCTATCGCCGGAAACTCGGAAAATTACTTCTTTCATCCCACCGGCTTCGTTTTCGTTTTGAGAAATTAATTCTGGTTTTAAATTGTGACTTTCAGCATAGTGGCAATACATTCGGTAAAGTTCGCCCGCGAAAAGCGAGGCTTCGTCACCGCCGGCGCCGGCTCTGATTTCGATGATTACCGGCTTGTCGTCCATAGGGTCTCTCGGGACGAGGAGCTCTTCTAATCTCGATTCTAAACTGGGGAGTTTCTGGCTTAGTTCTTCGAGATCGGCCTTCGCAAGCTCGCCGAGCTCGGGATCGTTCTGTAACTCTTCAGCCTCTGCGATTTTCTGCTTAGTATCCTCGATTTCGCTAGCGGTTTCTAAAATCATATCTAGCTCGGAAAGACGGCGTGATTTCGCGGCAAAATCAGGCTTAGAGTAAGCATCTGGTTCCGCTAGAAACTGCGTAATCTCGGCTTTCTCGTCTTCAAATTTCTGTAAATCCATGATATAATTATACCATAATTTTTTATGGACTTTTAGCTCAGCTGGCTAGAGCGCACGATTCACATTCGTGAGGTCGCAGGTTCAAGCCCTGCAAAGTCCACCACAACATGGCTCCAGTGAGCCTTTTTTGTTCTGGAACCTGCGTAGCGTCCCAAGGGGCTACTATTTTTACAATAAGCGTGATACAATAATAATGTCTCGTCATACTTCGGTCACTGACGATGAAAAAAGTTTTAAGCTGTTGGTATCGTCATTTATACTTTCAGCCAGGAGCCAATAAATCAGGCTCGCATAAATGACTTCTATAAATTAATTAGGAGCCTTTTATGAAAAACTTTAACATCAATAACAAAAAAGAGCGTATAGAAGTCATGGCCCTCTTCGGCTATGAAATGACCCCATGCGAGCCGCTTTCTTTTAAGCGCTACGGTGAGGTCAAAACCGAAGAAGTCACCGAGCTTCTAGAGGCTAGAGTCCGTTTTGCGGATGGGTTCGCTTGCCATTTCTTTGATGTGATGGTCGGGCGGAAAAAACACCGCTTAGAATTCGACTCGAAGAACCTTTACTGGTATCTAGTAGCCTAAGCTCTAAAAAAACGCTAGGTTCCTAGCGTTTTTTTAGAGCCGATTTAGCTTAGCGATTGCTAGTCGGGTAAGCTTCTAAGGTGACGTTTAGATTTAGTTCCCCACCATTCCTTAGGATATGGAGTTGAACAGTATCGCCGACAGCGTATTCGCCAACTAATGTAGTAATGCTGCCAGCCTTGCCGATTTCGACGCCGTTGATGGTGGTGATGACGTCGTTAGTTTTGACGCCTGCTTTATCGGCAGGAGAGCCGGAGACTACTGCGGAGGTAGAAGCGCTACCACTGTAGACATAGCAACCAGATTTGGCGGATAAGTTGTACTTCTCTACCATATCCGGGGTGATGCTTGGGCAATAGACACCGATATAAGCACGCTCAGCTTTTCCGGTATCTTTAATTCTCTTCAACATACCTTTTACGGAAGAGATAGGGATAGCAAACCCAATATCATTGGCGCTAGAAGTGGCGACGTTCAAGCCGATGACTTGGCCGGCAGCATTGACGAGCGGACCGCCAGAATTACCACTGTTGATGGCAGCGTCGGTTTGGATAAGATCAGTGAGACGCTCATAAGCGGAGCCGGTGGAATCGGAAGCGGTAATAGAACGATTGAGCCCAGAGACAATACCCTCGGTTACGGTGTTTTGGAATTGTCCGAGCGCATTACCAATTGCAATGACTTGTTGCCCAACATTCATGGTCTTAGAGTCACCGAAAGTGACAGCCGGAAGGCCGGAAACATTATCGATTTTAACAAAAGCAACATCGTTGACGGGATCGATACCGACAACTTTGACGTTCTCGTAAGTGGTGCCGTCGTCTAGAATGACGTTGACTTTATTGGCGCCGTCTACAACGTGTTTATTGGTTAAGACGTAGCCGTCGTCAGATACAATCATCCCAGTACCAGCAGCTGTACTAGTGGAGCTTTGTCCAAACCAGCCGGTAGTCCGAGTCTCTGTAGTAATAGACACAACGCTAGGCGAAACTTTGTTTGCGACATCGGCAATAGAACCATCTGTGAAATTGGCGGAATTGCCGTCATTGCCATTCCAGGTTACGCGGGCGCTACTGTTATTATAGTTATAAATAGAAAAGGCTAGCGCAAAAACACTACAAACAGCTGTCACGCAAGCGATAGTGAGAACTATCAGATGGAAATTATTGTTGATTACCCCCGCAGAGCGCTTGCCAGAGGCGTTGTCGGTGCGCCTTTCGCGGCCACTACTATGTTTAGCGCGCTTGGCGCTATTAGATTTGGTAACTGATACTTCGATTTCTCCGTCGTCCATTTTAACTCCTTTCTTTATAAATGAAAACTTGGATTGCTGAAAAATACTGTTATTGCTAAAATAATCAGTACGCTAAATGTAACTGGGGCGATAATCTCGTCCTTCTTTAATTCGCCGTCGTTTTTAATGAGGGACTGGTAGATACGGGCAAAAGCGAAGGAGAATACCGTCAGAATAATCGCTAGCTGCGGGATAACGATACCGGTGGGCGGGTCGGCATTTTTGCCGATTTCGTAGACTTTGAGCCAGGAATGGAAAACTAGCGAAATCTCTGCGCAGATTAGACCGCAGGCGTAAGTAACAAGAGCGAAATGGTTATCGTCAGATTGTACCAATACGTGACGAGCCGCGGCCCAACCGATAAAAGCGGTAACAATCACAATGATACTAGAATCGTAGGTGGCAGAAAGTAAAACGGCGGCGGTGGTACCGAAGAACATAGCGATTAAAGACTGGGCGATAGTGAAGTTATCGGACGAACGAGGCTTAATCAGAAGGAGCCAGATAGTATAACAGGCCGCTAAGATGAAATGTACTAAGAGTATCTGAGTGCCGGAACAATAAGCAATGAGGATGAGGGAGAATCCGACGATAAGGTCTACTAAACTAGACTTGATGTTTAGAAGCCAGTAGCGCGGACGGACAGCGAAGATGCGCCATTTGGAAACGATGACGAGCAGAAAGCTGAGCAAGAAGGAACCGGTGGCGGCAGTTAAGAAAATCGAGCCAACACCAAGTAGAACATTTAAAAGAACGTGTAAAATAGAGCTTACGATATTGCGACTTTTTCTAATCAGCACATAATCAGCCATAGTACTATTATATCAAAATAAACCTTAAAATAAAATAAATTTAGAAGAATCGCATATTATTAAACGGGAAAAGCCGAAGGAGTACTGGACCGATGATGCGGCAGAAAGGAATGGTACCGAGACCATTTCTGGAATCGTAGGAATGAGTCCCTTCGCGGTTGTCTCCGGAGACGAATAATTCCCCTTCTGGCACAATAGTGTCCACCTCACCGGAAGTATTTTCCTTCGGACCATCAACATTGGAAACACGAGTGTCGTCATCCGGATGGAAACCATCGGGATTTTCGTCGTTGTAGACGGTCAGGACACCATCCTTTACGGTTACATGCTCGCCTGGGAAAGCGATGACGCGCTTGATAATATATTGGTCGTCTACGCCGCTTTGAACTTGGCAAGTAAGGGGGCCATCGGCGGGACCGTTAGCGAAGACGATGATTTGCCCACGGGATGGAATGTATTCATTGCCGAGGAAATGTTCCCAAGTGACCGGCAGACGATTGACAATGACCCGATCACTCTGATGAAGGGTGTTTTCCATGGAAATTCCCACAACGTTATAAGAGCGGAATACATAAGCATTAAGCCCAAGGGTACCGACGACGACAGCAACCACGAAAAGAATCAAACTCAGAATATCTTTTGCTAAAGGGTGCTTCTTTAAGATATTAATCTTCAAATCGGAATTATCCATAACAATTATTTTACCACACTTTGTTATTTACGGGAAATTAATTTCGGCTTAGCAATAGAGAAATTGATGGCATTCTTCTGGAAGGTTTTAATAGTGAAGTGGAGGACAATGATAGAACAGACGGCAATTTCGACGATGCCAATCATAAATTCCCAGAATTCGAGTGTGCCGAAAGCGTTGCGAATCATCAAGGCAATAGGCGCGGAAAATGGGAAGTAGCTTAAGAAGTAGACGATACCATCTGGTGTGGTAGCAAAGAAAGAGTTGAGGAAGAAGAGCGGTAGGACGGTGCCGATGATGACGGGGCCGATAAACTGGGAAGCGTCTCTGGCGGTCGGGACGACTGCACCCACGAAAGTGCTGGCTCCAGCGAAGAGGAAGTAAGAGAAAATGAGGAGCAGTACGTTCATAATAATAACTGGCGGATTGACTTCGATGATACTCAAGATACCTGCGACGGCTGGATTATCTCTGTAAATAAATACGGCAATAAGTGACGGAATGACAAAAACGAGAATCTGTAGGAAACCTAGTAAGATGATGGCGATAATTTTCCCGATGATGAGATGCCTAGCGGAGACGGAGGTTAGAATCATTTCGGAGATACGATTTTCTTTTTCTTCTACGACGGTCATGAGCATGCGGTTACCGAATACGCAGACTAAAACGTAGAAAATCGCAAGAATAGCAAATGGGATAACAGCCTCCCCTAAGAGATTGACCTTCTCGCCCTTTTCGTTATAGGTGGTACTTTCGATAGTATAATCCTTTGTTAAGATAATAGCGTCAGTCACGCTAGTATCGGCATAGGCCGAAGACGACAGAATGGCCCGCAAAGGGTTCTCGAGACTGACAGAGAAAATGGAAGTTTCGGATTTTCTGGTATAGAACTCGGCGACTTTCAGACTGATAAAATCAGGAGGTAGGTAATAATATACGTCGAGTTTGCCAGATTTTACGTCCTCGATTCCCTGGTCTTTCGTGCCGATAATCTCGAGCTTGGTATTCTCACCTAAGATGGTTTTAATAGAATCTGGAGACAGAGTATTTTCGCTGATGATGCCGGCCGAATCAGTAAGACCGATGGTTTTGTCCTTGACAGCGTCGGTGGAAGTTAAAGTTTGGTTGGCAGAACTGCTAGAGAGAGCAGAGATGCCGATGATGCCGAGAATGAGCACAGGTAAAAGCAGAAGGGCTACCCAGAAGCTCGGTTTTTTGAGCTGGCGGATGATTTCAAATTTCGCAACAATAAAAGTTTTACTACGCATCTTGTTCTCCATATACATTAATGAAAATATCGTCTAGGCTTTTACCGCCGAATTTCGCGCGGATTTCTTTGATGGTACCATAAGCATGGGCGACACCATCTTTGAGTAGAATGGCGCGGTTGCAGAAGCGTTCAACTTCGTCCATATAGTGGGTAATGAAGATAATGGTGCTACCTTTTTTATGGTGTTCATCGATAATTTCCATGAGCAATCGGCGGTTTACTGGGTCGAAACCTTTGGTCGGCTCGTCCAAAATGAGTAAATCTGGATCATCCATGATGGTGAGGCCGAGTTGAACTTTTTGCTGTTGACCACCAGATAATTTATCGACGCGCTCGTCGGCTTTGTCGGCTAGATTGACGCGCTTTAGATATTTTAGAGACCATTCCCTAGGGTTTTTAATGCCCTTCAATTCGCCAAAGTATATCATGGTGTCAATGACTTTTTCTTTGCGATAAAGACCGCGCTCTTCTGGGAGATAACCGATTTTGATGCGGTCATCTTCTGAGTCATAAGGTCTTCCGTTAATTAATAATTCCCCATCAGTTTGATGATAGAGCCCGAGCAGGGCACGGATAGTGGTGGTTTTACCGCAACCATTTCCGCCGAGGAACCCGAAAATTTCACCCTTTTTTACCTCGAAATTTAGATCTTTAATGACGGTCTTTCTGCCGAAAACCATCTTAAAGTGCTTAATTTCAACAAGATTTTCCATGAATCTATTATAGCATACTACGTAGTTCGTCTGTATTTTTTGCGGACATAAGTTTGGTGCGGAGCTCGGCCGAGCCAGGCTCTCCATGGAAATAGACTTTGAAAAAATGTTTCAAAGTGTCATAACTCATGCGGCTTTCGCGGTCAAAAAGCTCTAGATGATATAAAAAGAGTGCTCTAAGCTCGGCAGAAGTGGGTGTATGGTCGGTGAAACAATAAGGGTTTTCGAAGACTCCGCGGCCAATCATAAAACCATCAAGCTCGGGATAGCGAGATTTTAGCTCGTCTGCCTCGGCCTTGTTTTTGATGTCGCCGTTGATAATTAATTTAGTTTCGGGAGCGATTGTATTTCTGAGACTAATAATTTCGGGGATGAGCTCAAAATGAGCGGGGACTTTGCTCATTTCTTTGCGGGTTCTTAGGTGGACCGTAAGGGCGGCTAGGTTTTGGTTTAGAAGAGTGGGTAGCCAGTTTTGGTATTCGTCTAGATAAGTAAAACCAAGACGAGTCTTAACAGAAACAGGGAGATTAGTGGCAGATTTGGCGCGGGCGATACATTCGATGGCAAGCTCAGGAGTTTTGATCATAGCGGCGCCACCACCGGCTTTATTGACATGCTTATCTGGACAGCCCATGTTGATATCTAGGCCATCGAAACCTAGATCTTCAAGGGCGCTGGCGGTTTCGGCAAAATGAGCGGGATTCTGACCCCAAATTTGGGCGACGATAGGGTTTTCATTCGGCGCGATTTTGAGGCGAGAAAGGGCATTCTCTCTGCCCTTTTCGGAGGCGTAGCTGGAAACATTGGTGAATTCTGTAAAAAATACATCAGGACGACCGGCTTTCAAAATAACTTGCCGAAAAACTAGGTCGGTCACACCTTCCATAGGCGCTAGAATTAAAAAAGGCGATTTTAGCTCATTCCACATATAGATTATTATAACATAAGGTGATATAATTGCTCTTATGAGAGTGACATTTTTAGGCGCGGGACTTTATGGCGAAGCTCTGGGGAAAGTGGCTGAGCTGAATGATCATGAGGTTAAATATTACGATCCATTTAGATTTCCAGATATAAAAATTGAAGACGTAATTAGTGAGGCAGATGCGATAATCTATGTTGCACCAGCGGAGGCATATCCGGAAATTCTTCCGAGGTTGCCGAAGGATGTGCCGCTAATTCTAGCGAGCAAAGGGTTTGTTTCCCTTTCTCCATTTGAGGGGTTTAAGAATTTTTCTGCGCTCGGCGGGGCGGCTTTTGCGGAAGATATTATGGAGAGAATAGGAAAAGATGTTCCGGCTGATTTTCGCCCGTTGACTTTGACGGCGTCATCAGAAATTTCGGAACAAATTTTTACTACTGATTTCTTAAGGATTGAATACACTGAAGACACCAAAGGTATTATGCTTTGTGGCGCGCTAAAAAATGTCTATGCGATTGGTGGTGGGCTTTTGATGTCGGATGACCAGCCGGAACAATATTTGACCGAGGCTTATTTCGAGATACAGGACTTATTGTTTTTGAACGGTTGCAACTCGGATACGGCGACATTATCTTGCGGGGCGCCAGATTTAGTGCTTTCCTGTACGATGGAGGGGCGGAATTTTCGGTTTGGTGATGAAATGCGAGCTCATCCCGGTAGCAGAATAGAGCCGGTAGGGACAGTAGAGGGCGTGAATGTGATTAAATCGCTAGACAATTTCCCAGATTTTATTTGGCCGAAAGACGATAAGCAATCATTGATAACAAGAATTGTGGAGGCGGTTTTATATGCCACCGAATGAATTGCAAAAACAAGCGATTGAATATTTAGAGGGACCATTATTGGTGCTAGCGGGTCCTGGCACTGGTAAGACTCAGTTGCTTTCTGAGAAAGTGAAATACATTTTGGAAAATACGGATGCAAATCCGGAGAATATCTTGTGTCTTACTTTTACAGATTCGGGGACGCAAAATATGCAGGATAGGTTGATGTCGATGATAGGAAAAGCTGCGACTAAAGTCCAGATTCATACTTATCATGCTTTTGGCTCGGATATTCTGGCGGAGTATCGGAATTTTGCGACAGAATACATAGAGAAATTAGATAACCCGGCGACTGATATTTCGCAGTATAAGATTGTACAGGAAATTCAGGATGGTCTGGATGGGCGAGATATTTTGAGGGGCGATAGTATTAAGGATATTATCGATACGATTAGCTCGGCGAAATCAGCGAGACTCTCACCGGATGATTTGGAGAAAATCGCGTACGACAATATTGAGACTAGTAAGAAAATGGGGCCGGAGCTCGCGAAGATTTTTAATGGTGAAGCGGGTAAGGGTTTGAGATTTTATCCGGCGGTAGAAAAAATTTATGGCCCAGTCAGAGAAGTTCTGGCAAAATACGTGCAGGAAGAGCCGATCGTGGGGAATATTTACAAAGAGGCTAATACGTATCTTTTCGAGCTGAATCAGATTATTGAAGAAGAGTCGCAGAAAGAAAAGCCTTCGGTAAAACCGCTGACGAGTTGGAGAGAAAAGCGCTTTGACAATGACGAGAATGGGGATTTTCGGCTGAAAAATGTAGTGGCCAATAAGAAATTGCTGAGTTTTGCAAAGGTGTTACGTGCCTATAATCAGAAACTTTTGGAGGAAAATTCTTTCGACTATTCGGATATGATCGAGGAGGCGATAGCTGTATTGAAAGAAGACAAAGCTTTCCGGGCAACGCTTTCAGAGCGATACCAGTACATATTGTTAGACGAGTTTCAAGATACGAATCCATCCCAGGCTGAGCTAGTTCGGCTTTTGACAGATTACGAAAAGCCGATTATTATGGCGGTGGGTGATGACGACCAAGCGATTTTTGAGTTCCAGGGTGCGAACGCCTCGAACTTCATTGATTATCAGAACCATTATGGCGCTAAGGTTATTACACTGAAAGATAATTATCGGTCTACGGCGGAGATTCTGAAACTTTCGCGATGTATCGCGGACCAATTGGAGAGTAGTTTTGCGAAGACGCGTAATATCGATAAGAATTTGGTAGCGCGGCGCAATCTTGAGAAGGGCACGATAGAGCGGCACGAATTCTTGTCGGCAGATGGAGAATATTTCTATATAGCAGAAAAAATTGCCGAACTAGTAAAATCTGGGGTTCCACAAAAAGAGATTGCGATTATCGCGCCGAAACATAAATATATCATTCCGTTGTTGCCTTATTTGAAGGCACACGAAGGAATATTTATAAACTATGAGAAACGAGATAATTTATTCTTGGACACGAGGATTAGCGAGCTAATTACACTAGCTCGGTTTATTGAGGGGGTGGCAAAAGATGAGCCGGTTTCGCATCTCATTTTGCCGATCTTGTCATTCCCTTGTTTTGAAATTTCGCCATTGGCAGCGATAAGAGCATCTAGGAAAGATTCTAAGAAATCGGCGATGGATTATTTCGCAGATTCGGATGACCAGAAAATTCAGGCGCTTGGCGAGTTCTTGGCACATTTGGTCCAGAAGTCTTTTGAAGCGCCGATTGAAATGATGTTGGACTATATGGTCGGCACAATAGAGGTAGCAGATGGAATTAGGTCGCCGTTTTTGGCCTATTATAGCCAGAATGGGGCGGAGTATACGGAATTTAGTTTGTATGAGAATTTGAGTGTTTTGCGGGCGAAGTTGGCAGAATATTTGCAAAATGTCGAGCAGCCAAAACTTAGCGATTTATTACGGTTTGTGGATGATTCTGAGATGGCGGGCGTACAGCTTTTGAATACGAGTCCGTATAGCGAGAGCGATGATGCAGTACAAGTTTTGACGGCGCACAAAGCCAAAGGCCTAGAATTCTCGTACGTGTTTTTGATTGCCGTAGATAATAATTCTTGGGGTAAGGGCGGAGGTAATAATAATTTATTGGTATTGCCAGCGAATGTAATTCAGATTCGGCATACTGGCGTGACAGAAGATGAGCGGTTGAGGCTACTTTTCGTGGCGATGACGCGGGCGAAAACGAATCTTTACCTCACTAATTCCTTGACGGATTTTGCGGGCAAACAGCCGAAACGGCTAAGCTATCTGGAAGAATACGAAAAGGATGGAGTATTAACTTCGTCGTTTATTGGCGAGGTGAAGACGCATTATGCGGATTTGGAAGAGGCGAAAAAACAGACGGATTTGAGGCTTTCCTGGGTGTCGGCCTATAAAAATCTGACGCCGGAGCTAAAGCCGATATTACAAAAACGGTTAGAAAGCTATCGTTTGACCGCTACGGATTTGACGTCATTTATTGACGTTTGTTATGGAGGGCCGATGGAATTTTATAAGACGAAGGTCTTACTCTCGCCGAGAGAGCCGATGAGTGGGGCGTTGATTTTTGGGACGCTCATTCATGCGACTTTTGATAAAGTGACAAAAGAGAAAATTTCAGACGAAGAGGCGATGGAATATTTCCGGGCGGAGGTTTTGAAACAGACAGTGTCGCCAGAGGATCAAAAATATATGTTGGAATGTGGGACAGCGGCGTTGGAAAAAAGCCTGCAGAAATTTGCCAATGTTTTGCGCGCGCCGGGGTCTTTATCGGAGCTAGATTTCTATAATGAGCGTCTACAAATTGGGGATACCCCGATTACCGGGAAGATAGATCATATTAACATAGATAAAGAAAATAAGACGATAGAGATTTATGATTATAAAACCTCGCGGTATAGTGACAAGAAATGGGATTCGACTGATACGCTTTATAAATATAAAATGCAACTTGGATTCTATAAATTATTGCTAAATCTTTCCCCGAACTATGCTAAATATAAAATTTCTAAGGGTCATATTTTGTTCGTGACGCCGGATGGATACGATGAGGTGCACGATAAGATCTATGATTTTAACGAGGCGGACGAGGCGGAGCTGAAAAGTTTGATAAATGCGGTTTATCATGAAATTAAAACTTTGGACTTCGTGGAAGACCCGGCGATATTTGTCGAGGCGGACGAGAACAAAGGTCTGAAAGATATCAGAGAGTTGGTAGGACTTCTGATTGACAAAAATAGATAATAAATGTATAATAGTTGTATGTCATAGCCAGTGAGGGGGTGATATGGATGGCTACATATAGTTGCCCGAGGTGTGGGAAACCATATTTAACACAGCGTGAAGCAAATAGTTGCGGTTGCGCAAGGCGCGTGAAGTGTCCGACCTGTAATGGGACGGGTTTACAGTACGGGACTAAAATCCCTTGTAATCGTTGCAATGGTAGCGGCACAGTGTACCTTTGAATCAAAAAGCGGAGCTTCTAGCTCCGCTTTTTACTAGGTTTCAAAATGACTAGATTTTCTAAATGCGGAGTGTGTGGGAAGAAATTGAAGGCTTGGATTTTTTCGATTTGGTATTTTGTACAGAGTAATTTTAGGTCGCGAGCTTGGGTGACGGGATTACAGGAAAGGTAAATAATGGCGTTCGGCGTAATTTCGAGCAGGCGCTCGATGAGTTTCGGATCGAGGCCGGCGCGAGGAGGGTCTACGATAACGGTTTGGTCGGGCTGAATAAAATCGGTGACTTCTTCGGCTTTAGCTAGAACGGCCGAGTGATTCCCTACGTTGTTTTTAAGCTCAGCAAAGGAATTTTTATCGACTTCTACTAGAGTTAGATGTTTGTCATTTGCAACGGATAAACCAATAGTACCAACACCGGCATAAAGATCAAGCACCTCGGTAGTTTCAACGTGTTTCTGAATTTCGGCTAGCGCCATTTCGTAAACCGGCAGGTTGATTTGGAAAAAACCATTGGGAGAGTAGGAATAAGTACGTCCTAGGATTTGGTCGGTGAGATTCTCAAAGATTGGATGAGGGTGATGATTTTCGTAGAGACCGCCAGCCACTTCACCGTTTTGGTTGCAACGCAGAAGTAAGGATTGATATCGGCGGCCGTCGACATGGTTAGTGTTTAGTTCGTCGATAATTCCAATAGCCTTTTTGAAAATTTCTGGACGTTCAATACTGGAGGTCTCGACTTTGATTTTGCGATGAGTGCCACGCTGATGAAATCCGAGGTGAAGTTTTTCATCAGTATAATCATAATAAAGCGAGTATTCCATTTTATTGCGGTAGAAGAAATCGTGAGTATCTCCCATGATGGGTGAAGTAATGTCATATAAATCGAAGAGTTGGTTCTGCTTTAAAATTTCTGTTAAGATTTGCTGTTTCTGAGCTAACTCGTAATCGTAATCAAAAATTTGCCATGGTGAAGTGGAGAGATAACAGGAATCTTTCGGGGCGATACGATGAGTTGAAGGGCTATCAATTTTAAGAGCGATAGCTTCAAAATAGTGAGACTTCTTTTTGGTGATTTCGTATTCTAAAACCGTTTCGCCGGGAAGGGCATTCCAGAAAAAACCTTTAATTCCCTCTCTGTTGGTAGCAAGACCTTGTCCACCAGGAACGAGTCTTTCAATTTCTACATGGTCGTCAGAAACGACAATAGGTAGTTTCATACTATATATTATACAATAATTCAGTAGTTATAGATACGGATTTCGGAGTTCGGATGGAGGAAAGATGACATTTCCTTTTCGTCTTTGATGTTTTCGGTGATAATCCATAGGCAGCGTGAAATAAAAGAATGGGTGATAAGTAAGATATCTCCGCCGTCTGGGTGGGTCTTTTTTAAATCGTCAAGAAAATCATGGACGCGATTAAGGCCAGACAAAAGAGTTTCGGCATTCCCCTCTAAGCGCGGGATTTCAAGCGAATTCCAGAGTGGTTTTTGCCAAAGTTCGCTGATATTATAGTTTTTTAACTCGCCGAGATCGCGTTCGGCAAGACGGTCGTCGTAAATAGGCTCGTATGCGGGCGCGACTAACTGGGCGGATTCAACGCAACGTTTCATAGGCGAGGCATAGACCGCGCGAAAATTATAGTCCGCTAATTCTTGGCGAATTTTTAGCATCTGTGCCTTGCCGTTTTCGGTTAGTATATCGTCCGAACGGCCGGTTACTACTCCGGTGAGATTGGCCGGAGTTTCACCATGCCGAACGACCACTAAATGCAATTTACTCATATCTCAAAGCGTCAATTGGATTCTTTTTCGCGGCGCGTCTAGCTGGTAAAGTGCCGGCGATAAAGGCGATGAACATAATAATAAGTACGATAATGAGCATGCTGATAGGATCAAATTCTACTAATTTGAAGGTTGGAAAATCAGAGAGGAAGGTGTCGTGCGCGATTTGGTTCCCGATAGTTCCGATAATCATAGAAACGATGATTCCAAATACGGAGCCCCAGAATCCGAGTAGAATCGCCTCGCAAGAAAAGCTGAAGAAGATTTTACCGCTGCTCATACCCATGGCTTTCATGAGGCCGATTTCGCGGGTCCGTTCCTGGACCGACATAAATAGAGTGTTGATAATACCGATGGAGGCGGCAAGCAAAGCAATCCCGCCGAAGATATTAAAGACGACCAAAATCGCGTCAAAGAATACACGGACTGCGCCTACTTCATCGTCGATGGTCATTGCGGCTAATCCAATTTCTTTTAATTTGCCTTTGATTTCGTCGACTTTCTCGGGGTCTACTTGGGCGGTAGCTTGAAAAGCATGATTTCTAGTTTCTTCCGGCATGCCCTCAGTTGCTAAACTGTAGATTTTTTCATTGAGAGCTAGATTGGCACGCATCCCGCCGGCGGCCATAATACTTGGCGCTTGGACACCTACGACTTCTGCGTCTACCATCCTTAGACAATCAGTGTGCTTAGCGACGGTATAACATTCAATGGTATTCGGTACGGCAAAAGTGACGATTTTGCCAATAGCATCTTCATCGCTAGAAAACCCGAGAGCCTTGACGTAGGCTTCAGTTAAGGCAACCTCCAATTTGTCGGTATCAGCATCCGGCTTTCGCCCGGCGGTCACATCCAAATTGACATTACCTCTCGGCATTAAATTGAGATTTCCGACGGCATATTTTTTCTCAGAATCTTTTGCTTTAATATATTCAGGGTTGGCGGAATATATTAAATCGATGGTTTCTAATCCGGGGATTTTCCTCGCCTTCTCAATCTGCTCATCGGTAATGTAAGTTAATTTTTGGTCGCTCCCGGATGGTTCCCTATACTCTTTGACGTCGGAGCTACTGCTCATCATGGCAGACATACTATCGATGGCCTCTGTCGTCATAATTTCAAGGTAGCCATCCCCACCGGCAGATTCCAATTGTTTATCAATGTAATTGTTGACGCCGGTGTTGATCGCGGAGTTTAAAATGATAGTGAAACTGCCAATGAAAACTGCTAAAATTGTTAGGAATGCCCGAGTTTTATTCCGGAATAAATTAGAGTTGGCAGAAACGATGATATCCCAAATTTTCATGATTTTTTCTCCTTTTCGTTAGCCTTTTTAACTCTAGCAGCCTCTCTTTCTAGGCGTTCATTCGCCTTCCTTTTGAGGTCTTTTCTGACAGAGCTATCTGAAATGATTTGTCCATCCGAAATTCTTACGATACGGCCACAAAGTTTAGCCAAATCTTCGTCGTGTGTGACGATGATGAGGGTGACGCCTTGTTTTTGATTAAGCTCGAATAGAAGGTCGGTGATTTTGTCGCCCGTCGCAGAATCTAGATTCCCTGTCGGCTCGTCGGCAAAGATAATTTTGGGGTTATTAACGATTGCTCGCGCAATACAGACTCGCTGCTTTTGGCCGCCGGATAGATTGTTGGCTTTGTTTTTAGCTTTTGATTCCAAATCAACAATTTTTAAAGCATCCATCGCCATTTTTTTGCGTTTAAACCATGAGACGCCGGCAATTTTAAGTGGGAGCATGACGTTTTCGAGAACTGTATCGTTTGCATTCATAAAGAACTGTTGAAAGACGAAACCAAAACGCGAGTTGCGTAGCTTGTTAAGCTGGCGTTTTGATAATTTGGTCGATTCTTCGCCATCGATTTTGATGGTGCCGGAAGTCGGAGTATCTAGTAACGCAAGAAGATGCATTAAAGTGGATTTCCCGGAGCCGGATTTCCCGACGATTGCTACTGACTCGCCCTCATAGATATCTAAATCGATACCTTTGAGCGCGGTAAAGCTCGCGGATTTTTTTCCGTAAACTTTTACTAAATTTTTAGCTTCAATGACTTTTTCCATAACTCTTCTATTATACCATATAAAATCTAATTTGATTGGGCAAAAAAGCGTAAACGGTGTATAATATAAGCATATGCCGAAATATCAGACTTATGGTCAGTATGACGACAAAACAGATGAATTTCCGGAAAGTGCGGAGAAGGTTTTGCGTGCTGGAGAAGAATCTGCAGTTATGTCCGGAGCGGATGGAAATTCTGGGGATGATAAAAAATCGAGCAACGAAATAAGTACCGCGAGTCAAGCAAACAAAAGAGAGAGTCTATACAATGCTGCGGCCGGTGTGGCGATGGATGTCGGCGGGGCTAAGGGTAGGAGTAGAGGTGGTAGGTTCATGAAAACTAGGGCGCCGTTTATTGCGATTATTGCTTTGATTGGGACGATGTTGGCGGGAGTGGGTTTTTCGCAAGTTTTGATGCCCTTTCACGTAGTGGAATCTTTGACGGAAATGACTGATGGCTCTTTTACGGCGCGCTCGGCGCGGATGCCAAAATTGGTGCGATATATGTTCAATATGGAGGGGCAAACAGCATATACCTCCGAGATTAAGGGGTTATTTGGCGGCACGACTAAGACTAAATATCGAAAGTCGGTCAACTCTGAGAAAACGAAACAGAGGTTAGCGTCCGAGGGAGTAGAGGTAGTTGACGAAGGTGGTACGACGGTCCTCAGATATCAGCAAGCCGATGGCTCGATGCGGACGGTGACGGCGGATGATTATGCTACAGTCTATAGAGAAGATTCGGATTTCCGGAACAAAATGAATCGTGGGGCGAGGAGTTTCTTGGGCAGAATTGCCGCACATATCGATGTAACTTTGGCGAATTTTTTGAATAGCCATAGTTTGACGAAGAATCTTTTCGAAGGTTGGATTAATAAAGTCTATGATGCCGAGGGTCAGACAACGAGGTTGCATGATGTGATAGAAGCGAGGAAACCGGCAACGACTGGGAATTTGACTGATCAGGAAGCAAAGGCTAAAGGCGATGGCGATGACAATCTTGAAGTGGAGCCGGAAAGAAAAATTACTACCGATACGGATGCTGAGACCCTGAATAAGAACTATGCGGATATGATTAGCAATATTGCTAATATCACGACTAGCTCGGTTTGTGGGGCAGCGGCAGTGGTTTCGGCGGTGACGGCTGCAAGGCTGGTAATTGCGTATGAGAATGCTCGCGGAGCATTCTCGGCGTTAGCGGAGTCTACGGATAAAGTGAAGGCTGGGATGGGCGATGAATCGCCGATTAATGCCTCGGCAGATATGATGATAAAAAAAGATGCAAACGGTCTGACAATGCTACAATCCGAGCAAATGAAATGGGCGCTTTCGGGCGGTAATTACACCCCCAATAAAGAGGCGGAAGATGTAAAATTATTTAGCACTAATGCTTTAATGAAAGGCGATTTGCTCGGTAGTATTAGCACAAGCGCAAGTTTAATTATGGGCTGTGCGGTGGCAAATATTGCGACAGCGACAGTATCATTTATTGCGAATTTGGCGACGCTAGGAACATTTTCGGTGGGTAAATTGGCAATTAGTGCGGGGATTGGTATAGCTTCTTCGGTGGCGGTGGCTGAGCTGACTAAGATGTTGGTGGAAAATGCCAAATCGGATTTTTGTACAGAAGTGGCTGGGCCGAATAGTGGAGCTTGCGTCTATTTGGGGGCGACTAAATATAACGGAGGCAATTTCCAGGAAGGGGGTGGGTCGCTAGCGACGAGAAGTAAGGCTGATGGATTCTATGACAAATATAAAGTCGCACTTTCAGACGAGGCGGAGCTGATTCGGAGCGAAAAGAGCCCGTTTGACATGACCACATCACACACATTCTTAGGCTCGATTGCGTCTAAAATTTCTATGCTCGCGATAGATATGCCGAATTTGACTGGTGTTGCCTCGACCCTTTCAAATTTGACGACGTCGGCGTTCTCTAGCCTAATGCCGGCAGCTTCGGCGGCAGAAAAAGCCATGTTCTTCTCGAACCAAATGCGAGACGATTGCGATAATTTGAAGTTTGGAAGTATCCAGGCGATTGGCGATGCGTCTTGTGAGCCGATGTATGTAACCGACCAAGATGTGGCGAATGGGCTAGACCCAGAAGAAGTTTTTATCTTCCTGAAAAATCAAGATTCTTTCGAGATGAACGGTGATAGTTTAGTGAAACAAAATGCCAAGGGTAAACAGACTGATAGCGAAGATGGAGTAGAGGTAATTCGGCCAGACTCTTTGCTTGGTAAGTATATTTCCTATTGCGCTTATCGTAGTTCCCCATTTGGCCAGATTGACCAAAATATTATGAATGCGGAATCTCAGACTACGGAGAGTACGGCGCTCAGTGGTATTTTGAATGCCATACCATTACTCGGAGATATATTGCAGGTTTTCGAGAGCTCAAAACAAATTGCCTCAATGGGTTGGAGCTCGGGTGCGAACTGTGTAGCAAGAGATACTAGTCAAGACACGACGATGGATGTAGCGACAGTTGATGAGAGCGGAGAAATGGCGAGCGGCGCAACGACGATTGGTTTGGAATCATGGGACAAATTTATGAAGTACGCTCAGAGCTACGTGGCGGACGATCGTTATATGCAGACTTCGATGGAAGGATATATTTCTCCGGTGCAGCTATTCGCAGAAAAACAGGGATTAGTAGCCGCGAGTAGCGAGTTGTCTTTTGTAGAATATTTAGCAAAATATTCTGGGTATACAGTGGAAAATATGCAAATAGCATTGAATGAATTGGAATATTGGACTTACATTGCAAAGTATGAGCCGGAAGGAAAGGGTCCGGTCGTGGC
>CAYRGP010000010.1:0-18782 GCA_964423995.1 uncultured Candidatus Saccharibacteria bacterium | reverse complement strand
TTTCTATATTGCAGACTTCACCAGCCGGCTTTCCGGCGAAAAGCAGTGTTGCTGCAAGGGCGAATGTGAATGTGCCAAGATACTCAAGAAATAGCATCATTAAAATAAGCCCCTTAGGGGCTTATTTTTTTAGGCAATTTCAGAACTTGTCTCTTAACTCTTAGGGAAGAGCGGAGTCCCCGGCGGGGTGATGATTTCAGCGGTGAAGATTGTCTGAATTTCTTCAGCGGTCTCGGGGAGGAACGGGTAGAGCAAATCTGCGATATTCAGGATGTCTTTAACTAGATTCGTGAGGACTTTGACCGTTTGCTCCATCTTCCCTTCTTTGGCGAGAACCCAAGGTTTTTCGTCGTCGATACGCTTGTTGATGGCTTGGACATTTTCCCATGCATAGTCAAAAGCTTTGCTAAAATGAAAATCGTTCATAATCGCCTGGTAAGTCGGGTCGGCGGGAGCTTGGTAATCCATCAGACCAATGATGTTATTTTTTCTACATAGCGTAGCAAGACGTTGGACGAGATTGCCGAGATCGTTCGCAAGTTCATTATTGTAAGCAGCATCGTATTTCTCCCAAGTAAAATCGGCGTCGGAAAAAGTATCGGCATGGCGGAGGAAGAAATAGCGGAAAGCCGGGAGGCCGTACTTATCCAGAACTTCGTTCGGGTCGACGACATTGCCGAGAGACTTGCTCATTTTCGCGCCGTTCGTTAGGACGAACCCGTGCGAAAGTAGAACTTTCGGCAGTGGGAGATCGAGGCCAAGAAGCATAGCTGGCCAGATGATGGAATGGAATCTCAAAATATCCTTCCCGACAATCTGGAGAGCGGCCGGCCAGAAAGCGCTGATATCCTCGTCCGGATAGCCAAGAACAGTGATATAATTCGAAAGCGCGTCCATCCAGACATACATAACTTGGGTGTCGTCGCCCGGGACGGGAACTCCCCAAGAAAGGGCCTTCTTCGGGCGGGAAATAGAAACATCTGGAGAGTCTTCTAGAAGTTTTAGCATTTCCTTTTTGCGGAAGTCCGGGAGGATTTTCAACTCGTCTTTTTCGATGGCGGCTTTGATTCTGTCTTTGAAATCGGCAATTCTTAAATAGTAGTTTTCTTCTTTTAGTTTTTCGTAAGGTCTTTGGTGGTCTGGGCAGATGCCCTCGTTTTCCTCGTATTCGTTGTCGGTGACGAAACGCTCGCAGCCCTCACAGTACCAACCTTCATAACTCGATTTGTAGATGTGCGGCTCTAATTTCTGCCAGATTTTCTGGACTCTCTGTTCGTGGTCTTTATCAGTGGTGCGAATAAAATCGGTATATTCTACGCCGAGCTTCGCGATAAAATCGCGGAATTTTTGCGAGTTTTCAGCAACGTATTCTTCGACTTTGATGTTGTTTTCGGTGGCTTTTTTGAAAATCTTGTTGCCATGCTCATCGGTGCCGGCTTGGAAACGGACGGTGTTTCCCTGTTGTTTTTGGTAGCGAGCATAAACGTCGGCGAGGAGATAGTCCATCGCATGACCGAGATGCGGCGCGCCGTTGACATAGGGGATGGCGGTGGTAAGATAGAGGTTTTTTGACATGGTTTTATTATACAACAATTTGGGAGGCATCGCAATGCTTTAGCGAAGCTGGTTGGCGATGCAGCGGGCGGAGGCGCCAAAACTCATACCATAAAACTCCGCGGATAAGTTTAGCGCTTAAGTACAGCTATTAAGATTTGTAACAAAGGTTTGTCAAACCTTTTATTTTTAGGGGTTTTATGGTAAAATAGTTATGTATGAGATTGCGTATAAACAAGCTCAGGCTAATGATTTATCTGTGTGGAGCGGCGCTTGTCACGTTTGCTTTGGCTTTTGCGGCTCACAAAATCCCAGATACTTTCGCTAGTAACGAGGAAGAAATTGTCGATATTGAAAATGCTAACCCTGATGACCACCCGACCGGTTCCGCCGAAGAAGAGCCGGAGCATTTTGTGACGATTCACGACCAGAATAAAACCCTACAGATTAAAACTAATGCCATTACCGTACGCGAGGTGCTGGAGCGCACTAATGTGGAATATGCCGATTCCGACAAGGTGGAGCCGAGCCTCACCTCTCGAATTGATGCTGACGATTTTCATATTAATATTTACCGTTCTCGCCCGGTTTTGGTGATTGATGGAATGGTAAGAAAACGGCTGATGACTGCGAGTTTTGATCCAAAAACTATTGCTGCCGATGCTAATTTGACGGTTTATGATGGTGATATTATTGAGCAAGTTGCTAATACGAATTTTTTGGAAGTTGGTGATTTAACTACTTATAAAATTACTAGAAATGGCGGCCGCACGATTACGCTAGAGGATGCGATTCCCTACAGCGAGGAAACGGTACGGGACAGCTCGCTTGCTAGCGGAGAGAAGGAAGTGCGCGTTCAGGGCGAAGATGGTCGCAAAGAGATTAAGTACCGCGTGAATTTCGTAGATGGAGTGGAGGTTTCGCGCGAACTGGAATCCGAAACTGTCGTTCGCGAACCGGTGAATCGCGTGGTGGCGGTTGGTTCGAAAAAGTCCATTGCTCCTGAGTGGGCTCAATGCGAGAAATACGCTCGAGCTGCTGGCGTTTCTGATGCCGATATGTATGATGCACTGACTTTGATTTATCACGAGTCTGGATGTCGGGTAGACTCTACTAACGCTTACTCTGGAGCTTACGGTATTCCGCAGGCGCTTCCTGGCTCGAAAATGGCAGCCTTTGGTGACGACTGGGAGACTAACCCAGTGACGCAGATTAAGTGGATGGCCGATTACGTCAAGCGTCGCTATGGCGGTTGGAAGCAAGCGTTGGATTTCTGGTATTGTACTGGTACTTGTCGCGGAATTACAAAAAATTCAACTTGGTATTAAAATGGCGCTAAAAAACAAGAAATCTCTCGGGCAACACTGGCTTTGTGACCGGGAGATATTGGAGGAGATTGCTGGCTTAGCAAATGTGAATGGGGTCCCTTCGGACACACGTTCGAAGAAATGTTATTCACATTCGCCAAACCTAGCTCTGGAAATTGGGCCGGGACTGGGGACTTTGACTAGTTCGCTTTTGAAACGATTCGATAAAGTTGTCGCGGTTGAGTACGACAAGCGGTTGGCCGAAAATCTTCCAAAATCTTTTCCTGGCAAAAATTTGGAAGTGATAAATGCAGATTTTCTCGATTTTGATTTGGGAAAAATCTCGGAGCCCTACGTCGTGGCTGGCAATATTCCATATTATATTACCTCGCCGATTATTATGAAGCTAATTGGGGCTGAGAATTCACCCGAGCGGATTGTTTTGCTGATTCAAAAGGAAGTTGCCGAGCGAATTGCGGCTGAAGATGGAAAGGAATCGGTTTTGTCGCTTAGTGTAAAGAACCGTGCTGATGTTATGTTGGGGCCAATCGTTGGCAGGGAGCTTTTTACTCCGCCGCCGAAAGTGGATAGCCAGGTGATTGTTCTTTTGCCACATCCGCCGATTGTCTCGGATGATGTCATGAAACTTATTAAAAAAGGTTTCTTAGCTCCTCGTAAAAAACTCATACATAATCTCGGGATGGAGAAAGAAAAGACGCTGGCGATTTTTGATACGCTTGGTATTTCTAAGGACGCTCGTCCCGCCGAACTTTCGCTTGCGACTTGGCGGGACCTTTACGATACTATAAATAGTTAGCGTCTTTTGTATTGCTAGATTTGAGGATTTCTTGGGGATTGCTGAGCTTGGGGGTTTCCTGAACCTTGGGCCGGCTGGCCGCCTGGACCTCCTTGATTACCGGAGCCCACGAGGAAATCGGAGAATTCAATAGTTTGGGCGGTTTCACCATTGATTTTCAGGTCGTAGCTCTTCCCTTTTTCTAGATTTGGGCTGGAAACCATGACGCTGTTGAAGCTCTTGGTCGGAGTGAAGGAAACGTTGCCGATGGTGATTGTGGAGCCGGCGGGGTAAGTACTAGAAAGATTGACGAGGGCGGAGCCTTGAGTGGCAGAGCTGGCGTTAATCGCCATGCCAGACATGCCGGTCGCGACGATGGTGCCGCCAGTGATTTCAAAGGCGCCATCATAATCGAGCGCACCGTTGCCGGAATTAGTCGGGCCGTCGACATAGACCGTGCCGCCAGAAAGGTAAATGCTACCATTACTATCTAAGCCGTCGCCGCCCGCGTTGACTTTCAAAGTCCCGCCAGCGATGGTGATTTTGCAAACGGTGATATTAGAATTGCCCGTCGGGGACATCGCCATTTGCGAGCAGAAATCGGCCGCGGCGTTGACACCGTCGTCGGAGGCAGTAACATCGATATTGCCGCCACCAATATTAATCTGCGCAGCTTCGATGGCCTCCTTAGATTTCTTGACCGTAATGTTGCCGCCGGAAATCGTGAGAATTCCCTTGTCTTCCTCTTCGTCGTTAGAGACTTTAAGGCCGTCGTCGCCAGCAGAAACGGTGATGTCGCCACCCTGGATGACGAGACTATCTTTGCCTTTAATACCGTCTTCGGAGGCGGTGACGTTGATGGTGCCGGATTTGATTTTTACGTCATCTTTGCCATGGATGCCGTCGATGGTACTGATGATGTTCAGTGTGCCGTCACCCTTCAAAATAAGGTCGGCCTTAGAGTAAATCGTAGCATCGAGATCCTCGGTGGCGACCGCCTCCAAAGTGTTTTCGCCAACCGTTTCGATATGGACATTCTCGTTCGACTCCACATAAATCGCTGGACCGGACGAATTCTTAATAGTGACACCGTTTAAAATCAATTTGACTTTGTTCTCATCGGTGTTGATATAGATGTAGCCGTTTGAAGTGCTACCGGTCACAGTATAAACACCTGGTTTTTTGATGGAATTTTCACCATCTTTTAATTCCAAATTATAAGTCGGAGCGGAAGCGAAATAATCGTCGGCGGATTCATCGTCCCCGCTTGTGCTTTCTATGATTTCGCTTGTGATTTGATTATTGCCGCTTGTGCTTTGGCCGTTATCGCTCGTGCTTTGATTATTGCGATTAATGAGCTCTAGCACCGCGAAGGTGCCGAGGCCGATGACGAGAGCAACGGCAAGACTAATCGCAATAATTTTCTGTAGTTTTCCATCACTCTTTTTTAGCGGTTCCTCTGGGATTTTAGTAACAATATCTTGATTTTCCATATCAACTCCTTTCTATAAAGCCTCGTCGTCTAATTGATGCGACAGGGCTACTTTTAAATTGCCATTCTTCACTCGAATTTTATCAATAAATTCCTTTTCGTTGGTGTCTGATTTGAGGCTGACGAAATAAGTCAGCTCGAAAAGGCTGCCCATATTGGTAGTTTTGGATTTTTCGAGCGAGAAACGGTTGAGATACTTGTCGAAAATGCCATCAAAGGCGGTAGTGTAATCCAAATCTTCTGGGACAAGCACGATGAGTTTATGCTCGGTGGTTTTAGACTCGCCGAATTTGAAAGCGGAAAGTAGGAAAATTAGTAACGAAACAACGGCGGTAAAAATGGCGGCGAAACCGAGGTAACCGACGCCAACGGCTAGGCCGATGGCCATAGCGAAGAAAATCGCCATGATGCTACGCGAGTTGCCGGCGATGCTACGAAACCGCACAAGCGAAAACACACCAACGGTGGCGACGCCAGCGCCGAGATTGCCATTTACTAGCATAATCGCCATGGCGACAAGCACAGGCAGAATAGCAAGCGTCGTGATAAAATGGCTAGAAGAACGCGCGGTTTTTTGGTGAACCAACGCCACGACGAGACCAAGTATGAAGGCCGTGCCAAGGCAGGCGAGAAAATGCATTAAAGTTAATTCTCCAGTTAAAATTGAATCAAACATAGGCTTCCTTTCTGAGACATTGCTCATAAATACGGCCATACTTACTAAAAGAGGCCGGGTAAACTTTTAAATTCGAGAGGGCTTTTGTGAACCAAAGCGGGTAAGCATCGAGTGCCTTTACTTCCATGACGATTTCGCCGTTCTTAAAATATTTTTCGCCGGCATCGCCCTGCTCGAGTTTCAAATGATGCTCGCGGCTTCGGACGTTCTGGTCGAAAGTCAGGCGGAAATTATCATCGTTTTTACCACTGAACGAGAGGCGGTCGTAAGCGACGTAGAGCGCCGGCTTTAAATGATAAAAGCGGAAACAATGGTCAAGCTCGGACTTGATTTGCGGATTTTCGGTTTTTAGCTCGCCGGTTTTTTCGTAATGATAAAACTCTTGCAAAGTCGTGGTAATGCGGCGTTTACTGCCGATGCCATTATACTTTTTCTTGATTTCAATGAACACGGGCGCTTTCAAAGAGTCCGGAACATTATAACTTCTGATGCGAATTTTTTCTTTGTAGAGCGGTTTCTCCATAGAATGAATGGCGAGATACCGGCTATCTGTGTCGTAATAAACACTACAGTTAGTCGCTTTGAAATAATGATCCTTCTCGATGAAAGGGGCGATCAGTCCAATGAGAGCCCTGAACTCCGATGGGGTCAAAATATATTTTGTCTCAACCCTACGAAAGACTTCCTGGGCCTTACTTTGGGGGGCGATTTGTTTCATAATTTGCTCCTTTCTTAATTTGATGCTCTTATTATAATTCGCGAACCTTAAAGAAAACTTAAAATTTATGGATGATTTACAGGGGTGGGGGATTTTGACTGGGGGACTTTTTACCTATTTTGCACACAAAAAGCTCCCCCTTGCGGGGGGCTTTGGCCAGGACAGACTCGCGGTTATTTAAGAGCCTTGCGGTACGACCTAATAATGAAGTAGATCGTGACTCCGCAGGCGATTAAGAGAAATGCCAGAAGGTTTGAGATATATAGATCTTCCATTCTTCCTCCTCTCTATATCCTGTAATTTCATTATAGCGGAGTTCTTAGCCGTTGGCAAGATAATTTTTGGACAATTTTTGGTAAATTTTCAAAAGTTTTCCACAGACCGATTTATAGGGCAAAGTTGCTGATTTTTGGCGAATGTGAGATTGTTTTACGATGGGCGAGGATACGCAATTATTCCGGGTGGGTGACGGCAAAATTATAGAGAGCACCGACCATAGCTTCATAGACGGATTCGCGGTCTTTACTGCCGTCGATATGAATGAGCAGCCCGAGGTTTTCGTAATGCTCCAAAACGGGGCGGGTTTTTTCGTTGAATTCTTTGATGCGGACTTCGAAGGTTTCCATGGTTTTGTCGTCGTCACGAACGGTGCGAGCTTCGTCGCCGAGACTATTCACAATCTGCCAGCGATTTTTCACATCATCTTCAGAAACGTCGAGAACGATGGCGGCCTTGATTTTATGACCGGCGGCGTCTGCAGAGCTCATAACCTCGTTTTCCTCGCCAGCCCAACGACCGACACTCGACAAAATCAGTGCGTTATTTTTTAAATCTTCCCTCGCGAAATACGGCAAAATCCATTCACAAAAAAGGTCGGTCGGGATGAGTTCCCCATTGCCCGTCATTTGATTTTTAGTTTCCTCTTCCATCGCGCGGATAATCATGCCAGAAGACAGAAAGCGCGCGCCGAGAGCCTCGGCGAGCCGGACACCTACGGTGTCTTTTCCGCTCATCGGGAGCCCGAAAATGTTGATACTGCCGGTTCTTAACCAATTTTTGATAAATGCTAATTGCTCTTCCATGAAATAATTATACCACGGATGGAAAATGCAAAGAAAATTTGGTATAATTACTCTTAATGAACTGTGAGAAAATCCGCAATTTTTGCATTATCGCCCATATTGACCATGGCAAATCTACGTTGGCCGATAGAATGATGGAAATCACCGGCACGGTGGAGAAGCGCGAAATGAAGGCGCAGCTTTTGGATTCGATGGAGCTCGAGCGGGAGAAAGGCATCACGATCAAATTGACGCCGGTTCAGATGAATTATAAGGGCTACGAGTTGAATTTGATTGACACGCCGGGGCACGTGGATTTTTCTTACGAAGTGTCGCGCAGTTTGCAAGCGGTGGAGTCGGCGATTTTGGTGGTCGATGCAACGCAAGGTATTCAGGCGCAGACGCTCGCCAATGTCTATCTCGCAATCGAGCAAGATTTATTCATTATTCCGGTGATAAATAAAATCGATTTGCCGGCGGCGGACGTCGAGAAAGTTTCAAGCCAAATTATCAATTTGCTTGGTTGTAAAAAGGAGGATATTATCGGCGTTTCCGCCAAAACCGGATTGAACGTCGAGAAAGTTCTCGACGCGGTAATCGAGAAAGCGCCCGCGCCACGTACGGGAGGTTCTGAAAATCGGTTTCCTGCGGGTGGTGCGGAGCGCGGCAGCGCGAGCATTAGCGCCGAAACCCCTGTGGCGACAGGGGTTTCGGACGCGCGCCCGCAGAAATCGATTTTAGAACCTCCCATACTACGCGCGCTGATTTTCGATTCGTACTTCGATGATTACCGCGGGGTAGTGCTTTATGTTCGAATTTTCGATGGCGCTTTGCCGAAAAATGCCAATATTAAAATGATGGCAGCGGGGACGGATGGCGTTGCGCTGGAAGTTGGGAAATTGAAGCCGGGGATGGTGCCGACAGAAGCTTTGAACGAAGGCGAGATTGGTTACATCGTAACGAACTTAAAAACCACGCGCGAGGCGAAAGTCGGTGATACGGTCACGCTCACAAAAACGCCGGCCGAAATTCCTCTTCCGGGTTACAAAAATGTTTTGCCTTTTGTCTATGCCGGATTCTTCCCGGTTTCGAACGACCAATATAAAGATTTGAAAGACGCCATCGAAAAGTTGGCGCTCTCGGACTCGGCTCTACAATTCGAGCCGGAGAATTCACCGGTTCTAGGCTTCGGTCTTCGGATTGGGTTTTTAGGGCTTTTACATATGGACATCATCAAGGAGCGGTTGGAGCGTGAGTTTAAATTGGATTTAGTAGTGACGAATCCGAGCACGAATTATGAAGTGACTTTATCTAGTGGCGAGAATGTTGAAATTAAATCTGCGGCTGACTTGCCGGACCAGACCGAAATTTTAGAGATTCGTGAGCCATGGGTGAAGGGCGAAATTATTGTGCCAAAAGAAATGATTGGGAATGTACTAAATCTCATCGTAGAAAAACGGGGGAGACAGACTAATCTTTCTTACATTGAAGACCGAGCGGTGATTGATTTCGAGGCGCCGATGGCGAATCTTCTGACTGATTTTTATGACCAACTAAAATCGAGCACTTCTGGGTATGCTAGCTTTAATTATGAGCTTTCGGATTACCGGGCGGAGGATTTGGTAAGAGTTGATTTCTTGGTGGCGGGACAGAAAATCGATGCGCTGGCCATTATGTGTCACCGTTCGGAGGCGAAAAGTATCGGCCGAGAAGTGACGAAAAAATTAAAAGAAGTGATTCCGCGACAGAGTTTCGAGGTGGCGGTGCAGGCGGCGATTGGCGCAAGAATTATTGCGCGCGAAACGATCGGGGCATATCGAAAAGATGTTTTGGTGAAAATTCATACCGGAGACCGCGACCGGAAGGCGAAGTTGCTCGAGAAGCAAAAGCGGGGCAAAGCCAGAATGAAACGTTTCGGAAAAGTTGATATTCCATCCGAAGCTTTTACGGTGATGCTAAAAAGAGATTAGATGTTTGGAGTTAGTTTTCTGGGCCGGGTTCTAGGCTAGAATTTTCCGGAGCTCTAGAGCTTTTCCAGAGCGGTGGCGATGTTGTTATCGTAGAGCGCTTGGAGTTTTTCGGCGGTTTCTTTGGCGGTGTTTTTCAAAGTTTCGAATTCAGATTTAATTTTTTCGTTGTCGCCGGTTTCATAGGTCGTTTTTAGAGCCTGCCAAGCATCTTGGTAAGATTTTAAGAGGTCTTTTGCGGCGGTGTTTTTCAGCTCGATATTTCCGAGCGCATCGAGGTAGCTAGTGATAGATTCTTGGTTAGCCTCGGCCGGAAGATTACTTAGGCCTTCAGTAAGAGTTTTTAAATCTTCGGCTTTTTCGGAAACGGCGGTAGCCAGATTTTTGACCAAATCAGCAGTTTCAGACTCGTAATTTTTGTGACCATCTTCCCGGCCTTTTTCGTAGGCAGTTTTGTAGAGGAAAAATCCGCCGGCGACGATAAAGGCTAGTGCAAAAATCCCTAAGATAATTTTTGGTAGATTAGTTTTTCTAATGCGTTTTTCCATGGGTTCCTTTCTTTAATGATTATGCTTAAACTTAAAATGTTAGTGGTTACCTCAACGTCCAAAGTTCCGACTGCAAAGGCCAGGCATTAAAACTACTGCATCCGCGGAGGCCGGTAGATTGTTGGAGCATAATCGGAGCGGGGCCGCCATTCTCGCAAGATTCGATGTGGGTATAGTGGCCGAGCCAATGGCCGGTTTCGTGGTTTATTACCATATGCTGATAATCGCGAGTGGACATGCCGGCATTTCTGGAGGCCTCGGTCCCCTCGCGCCAACGCTCGTCGTTGATGATGACTTGGTTGGACCAAGTGGTACAGGAAAGATCGCCGGAACATCCGGGCGTCGCATCGAGGCTAGCGGCATCGGAGAGAATGAGCGAGAAATCGCCGCCGGATTCGACTTCTTTAAAATTCGCAATCTGCGACCAGCCGCGCGAGTCTTTGTAGGTTTCGGCGACTTTGGCTTTGAAATCATTAATATCCGCTACGACATTACCCCAGACTTCGACTTGGTAATAAATTGTTTTGACACAGTTGATGATGCGAGCTTTGGTCGTGCCGGTATTGCCTTCGTTGAAACCGGCGTAGTTGCAATCGTCAGCGCTAGTGGGCTCGGCGACTTTTTCGGGCCAAAGTTTAATCGTCTCGGGAGATTTGAGCTCGATTTTCTCGGAGGTGAGTTGTGCTTTTAGCTCATCTTTGCTTTCCGAGCTAAGCGGCCCAGCAAAAGTAGCTTGTGCTAAAACGGTAGAAGAACCAATGGTAAGTATGGTGGCTAAAAGCTTTCTCATTATGCTTATTATATCAAAAATTTAGCTTTTCTACTAGGCGGGGATGAGGAAGGTGTCTTTGGTGAAATAGACGAGGCGGTCTTTCGGGAGGTTGAATTTTTTGCCGGGGGCGTAAGTTTTGATGGCGGAGAGGAAATCCTCGAGCTGGGGGCGGGTGAGGGAGACGGCGCGGTATTCGCAAGCTAACTGCAAAAGTTCTAGCGCAGATTGATGGTCCTCTAGGTCGAACCAATGGCGCATATATACTCCGGGTTCTGGATCGTCAGCACACATGAAATCATCCAGAATTTTCTCGGTGGCAAGGTCAATTTGCCAACGCGTGTAGCCCTGAGAACGGTAAAGCTCGGCGAGCTTAAGTTTTTGTGCTTTTGGATAGTCTATGAGCTTTTCGCGGACGCGATTTCTTAGATAATTATCCACGTGGTTGGTCGGGTCCTCGCGGAAAGTGAGGCCGTTTTCGGCGGCATACTTAATAAGGTCGGTTTTAAACATCGCCGGACGCAGAGGACCATAAAATAAATCATAGTGGGAGTCATCATCCATGATACGGCCATACTTACCAAACAAAGGGTGAATGGTAAGCGGGCGGAGAAATGGGGTCAGCCCACGCCATCCGGTACCACGAATGAAGTTGATGGCGATGGTCTCGACGAGGTCATCGAGATGGTGGGCGGTGAGGATAGCTATACAATCGTTTTCGGCGGCAATGTCATCTAGGAATTGGTAGCGAGCATCTCTGGCCTTTTCCTCGGAAACGTTTTCGCCAAGATGGGCGTGGCCGACGATGCATTTTTTGCCATAGTCCCTAGCAAGTTTTTGGACAAATTCCTCGTCGTCTTCACTGGAGGGCCGAGTGCCATGATTAAAATGCGCCACGATGACCTCTGGGTCGTCGCGATACATATGAAGGAGACAGACGGAATCTATTCCGCCAGAAATTGCCAAAAGTTTGTTCATAATGGTATAATTATAACATATGCTAGTCAATAACGTCCGCCTAAACCATTGCCCGGTACTGAGCCTACATGTGGGGCAGCCGATTGCGGTGGTGTTGGAGCCGGTGATTGACCCGAACGAGCTGAAAATTATCGCCTTCAAAATCGGCGGGGGAGTCGTGGGGGGAGAAACCGGCGATATTTTAAGAGCAGAGTCGGTGCGCGAATTCTCGAATATGGGGATGATTGTAGATTCGGAGGATGTTTTCGTATCTAGAATAGATGTGCTGAAAATTGATGAAATTATGTCGCTGGAATTCAAACTTTTGGAGCTGAAATGCGTGACGAAAAAAGGCACGAAACTCGGGAAAATTATCGGGTATACTTTCGATCCTACTAATTTTGAAATTATGCAGATTGTCGTACAGAGGCCGATGCTAAAAGCCCTCATGGACCCGGAGCTTGTTATTTCGCGGAATGAAATTGTGGAGGTAGACGATTATAAAGTAACCGTAAAAGACGAGGAAGACAAAATCAGAAAGCGCGCGGCGAAGGAGGATTTCGTGCCGAATTTCGTTAATCCGTTCCGGAGCGGAGCACCAAACTACTCGCCAGCTGATAATCAAACCCCTGACGAACCAGATATTGAATAAGTTTTTCGTCGGTGTATTTTTGGTGTTTCTTGGCAATAATTTTTTCGATTTCGGCGGTTTCGTCGCGGGAGCTCTCCGCCATAACTTCCGCGATGATTTCCTTATTAATACCTTTTTTAGCCAGCTCTAGCTCAAGACGTTTTTTGCTAATACCTTTTTTTACAAAACGGTTTTCAACATAATAATCGGCGAACTTATAGTCGTTTAAATAATTCTTAGCTAGGAGATTTTTGATGACTTTTTCGATATCCTCGTCGGTGATGCCGTATTCCCTTTTTTCGAATTGTTTTTTCTTAAGGTAATCTTTCGTCTCGCGGACGGAACGCGGGCGAGATAAGACCCATTCTAAAGTCCGTTGGTATAATTTTCCAAAATTGCTGGCTTTTCTCAGCTTTTTAATTTCGGGCTCATCGAGAACTTTTCCAACTTTTAATTTATAATCGACGACTTGGGCAATGTCGAGCGAAAAAGCAAATTTTTCGTCAATGAAAATGTTGATGCGATGGTCATTTCTGACGGCCGGCTTCAAGGCCGTGATGGTGTTCGCGGAGATAGAGACATCTGTGGTAGCAAGGTCCAGTCCGTTGGCGGGCTGGACCTTGCTATCCTGAGGCAATTCGGCAGTAGCGGACTTAGCCTTGTCGCCACGTAAGTTGATGATTTCCATTAGGCGGCTGGCTCGCTAGCGACCTTTTCCCGGACTTCTTTCTCGATTTTCGCCATCAGCTCGGGCTTTTCTTTGAAGAGTTTCTTCACGTTCTCGCGGCCCTGGCCGAGAGTCTCGCCGTTATATTTCAAGAAAGCGCCGGACTTTTCGACGACGCCATGCGCGACGGCGAGATCCAAAACATCGCCGGTTTTGCTGATGCCTTCGTTATACATAATATCGAACTCCGCGGTACGGAAAGGCGCGGCGATTTTGTTCTTGACGACTTTAATTTTCGTACGGTTACCAGAGACGTTGTCGCCGTCTTTGATCTGGCCGATGCGGCGAATATCAATCCGGACGGAAGCGTAGAATTTCAAAGCGTTGCCGCCAGTGGTGGTCTCGGGGTTCCCAAACATCACGCCGATTTTCATGCGGATTTGGTTGATAAAAATGACCGTAGCCTTCGACTTGGAAATGATACCGGTAAGTTTTCGCATCGCCTGGGACATGAGGCGGGCCTGGAGACCCATCTGGGCATCGCCCATATCGCCATCAATCTCGGCCTGGGGGACGAGGGCGGCGACGGAATCGACCACGATCAAATCAACCGCGCCAGAGCGGACCAAAGTCTCGCAAATCTCGAGCGCTTGCTCGCCGTTATCCGGCTGGGAAATTAAGAGGTTCGCGGTATCGACGCCGATTTTCTTCGCATAAGATGGATCTAGGGCATGCTCTGCATCGATAAAAGCGCACTGGCCGCCCTGTTTTTGCATCTCGGCGATAGCATGGAGGGCTAAAGTAGTCTTACCGGAAGATTCCGGACCGTAAATTTCGATAATGCGGCCCTTCGGGTATCCGCCACCGAGGGCGAAATCCAAGCTCAGCGAGCCGGACGGCAAAAGCTCTACGTCAATTTTCTGGGTATCGCCCAGTTTCATGATGGCGCCGTCGCCAAAGTTTTTCGTAATCTGGGCAATGGCGAGATTCAGGGCCTCGCTCTTCCCGGATTCATTAGTATTTTTTGCGTCTGAAGATTTTTTGACCATGACAGACTTAACTCCTTTACTCTATTAGTTTAACTTTAAGCCTCATGGACAGAATTCGGCTTACTTCTATGATAGCAAATTCCGAGACTTACCACAAGGTGTTATTTTTACTATTTCGCGGGATTGAGGCGAAAAGTGTATTTTTCACAATTGACATTTTTTGGCATAAGCGGTACAATTAAGGCACAGCAAGTTGTATGACTAGGATTTATACAACTCACTGTGCCTTGTATGGAGTTAGAATTCTCGCTTAGCGAGAATTCTTGATTTTGAGGGTTAGCTCAAATGGTTTAAGATGCAACTTTACGCTGACTCGAATCATTATCGCTCCTTTCTGTTTTTTACAGAAAGACCTGGCATAGAGCCTAGTATTTACCTCTCGCAGTTGGTTTTCTGTGGTGGCCCACCCAACAGGGGTGAACCAACTTTTGAGCCAAAATCTTTGCTCCACGTATCTCAGTATAGAGCAAATTTGAGAAAATTTACAAGCATATCCACGATGTTTTGAGGAATTTCGGAAAGACCAAAAGAGTAGGGATCTGTAAATATTACACATTCAAAAGGGTTATGATAAGCTAAAGGTTTTGGCTTGGATAAGTATAATATCGCAAGAAGGACCGTTAGGGGTTTTCTCGGGGCGCGTCCGCCCGGCCCGTAGGCCTTCGGCCTTCCGCGTCCCAAGGGGCGGTCGCCACGGGCGGGCGGCGCTAATACTCGCCTTGCCAGGCTCCGTACCCCCTCAAAAACCCCTAACGGTTCTTCTTGCTCGGACAGTTGCTGGGGTAAACAGAAAGACTCTTAACGAGGCTACTGCGCCACACAACGCACGGCAAAGCCATTGTACTTGAAGTGATTACCCTGCGGGTCGACGTTGCCAGAGGAACTCAGGATCAGGAGGTAGCTGTAGTTGGTACCGTTGACGGTAGAAGACCACCAGTAGCCGTTCGAACCGACGTAGTACAGCTGAGAGCTGGTGTAGGTGCCGGAGTAGAGAAAGCCCGCGTCATTTAAGAACCTATCTCTAGCAGTGGCATCTGTACGGTTGGAGCCAGCAGAGGAGCCATTTAAGGCTTTATCGATGGAGATCCAAGATTTAGTGGTATTACTGCCACCAAGTGGGAGTTGCCAGCCTTTCGGACAGATGTCTCTTGGTGTATTGCCAGAGGAAGAGCCATATTGGTACCCAGAATATCCGAGAGAGGCGGCCCAGAAGTTGTAGTAGCCGGTGCTTTGGCCGAGGGTACCGGAGCTGGATACGTCTCCGCCTTGGCCTTGAGCGCGGTATTGGACCTGGGCTTGGTTTTCATAGTTGCTATCGAAGGTTGGGGTGGAGGTGTTGGAACTATCAATGGTGCTAGCGGAGCTTAGGGAACCTCTTCTGCCGGCCATTGGGAAGTAGTAGGTAGAGGTATCGCTACTTGGGATATTAGTGAGTTCATTGGTTAAAGCATAGCCCTTATCGTGGCCGAGGATGAGGTTAGAGGTCATCCAGCAGGTGCCGTTGCTGAACTTCTTGATGTTGTAGGCGGAGCCATCGCGCTTATCGACTAGTTCCATGGTTTCGCCGGTGGAGAGGTCGTTGGTACAACTAAATTCTTGCATATAGGCGATTGGTTCTTGCCAGATTAGGTAGAGCATAATCCCGGCATCAATGTCTTGGCCGGCGGAGGTGGCGGCGGTGAGGAAATCGTTTACGGTGACCGTCTGGCCGGGAGTGTAGGCCGGGGAGGTGGCGGAGCTTGTGAAAGCGAAGCCAGATAGCTCATAGTCTCCATTTGTGACGTTGGTGGTGGCGGGGAGATTGAAGGTGCTACCGGTGATAATGCTACGGGAAGCCATAGTGTTCTGGCCGCCATTAGAATCGAAGTTTAGCATATAACGGGCGCCGTTGGACTTTACAATAGCGGAGATAACGACATCATTAGTATAAGTACCGGCAGGGAGATTAGGAGTGAGGTTAGCGCCGAAGTTTAGGGTATGCTCGGCGTAAGTACCGGCACTACAACCGCTAGTGTTTAATGGGTAGGCGAGGGTGGAGCAATATTCCGAGCTGGAGCTATCGCTGTTCTCGATAACAGTAGCATGGGTATCGTCTGTACCGACGCCGAACCAGTTGCCATAAGTATTCTCGCCGGTTTTCTTTCTGAAGCCCCAAGTGTCCGTAGGGAGAGCGGAGAGGCCGGTAGTAGAATCGTAGCCGGTGGCGGTACTAACAGAAGGGATGGAAGCGCTCAGATCTGTGTTAGTGTTGGTCATGTCGGTAGTGGCGCCATGAGTGTAGGCGGAGATAGTGAAACCTTTGTCGGTATTGGTCGTGACGGCGACATTGACATTGCCAGAAGCAAGAGTGCCAGATGGGCTAGGAGAGATAGTGGTGTTCCCTTCGCTATCTTCAAAGGCAAGAGAGTTAGTGTCTAGGGCCATACGTAGGAATTCCTGAATATTCGCACTGACTTCTACGCCGGCAGAAGGAGCGGCGTTTACGGAGCCGGTGCCTAGAACTACACCAAAAATAGCAGCCATTACTAGGCAAATTGGTAAAATTAATTTTCGTTTTGACATGTCAACATTACCTCTCTTATGTATTACTTATATTATATGGTAACGGTTATGGTAAGTCAAGGGTTTTTAAATACGATATAATATATATAAGAATGGTTTAAAGATTAATGCTTCTTTTTATACTATTTTACTCAAATCGCCATGCACAAAAACTGGACTAAACCCCATTATTTCATCGTACATCGGTCCAGAAAAAATATCATTCTCGATAAAAATCTTCTTGTATTCTCTATGTGCAATATAAAGCTCAATCAATGTTGCTCCACCGACGTATCCAGAAATACCATGTTTATCATAATTTAATAAATAAAAAGCATCACACCATTTACCAATTCTTTCCTCACTATCTTGAAAAAGTTTTCGAATCAATTTTACGTGCGCCTCGTCACTTTCTTGCCAAGTTTTTTCTTCCAATTCTGGGTTATCAATGGTAGAAGGAAGCATTACCTCATGACCAAGATTCTCCAGTTTCTTCTTCACTTCCGGCAGCCTATCCCAAAAACTACTTGATGCTGCTAAAAATATCTTCATACCTAATATTATATATCAAAATATGTTATAATTATATCTATAATAACAAATATCACAGGTTGGTTATGAATTTAAAGATTGGAATCGTTGGTCTACCGAACGTTGGCAAATCCACATTGTTTAATGCCCTGACGAACGCGCACGCGCTCTCCGCGAATTATCCTTTCGCGACGATTGAGCCGAATATCGGCATTGTGCCGGTTCCGGACGAGCGTCTCGATAAGCTCACGGAAATGTACCACCCCGAGAAGACTATCCCGGCTAGCGTCGAGTTCGTCGATATCGCTGGGCTCGTCGAGGGAGCGAGCAAGGGCGAGGGGCTCGGCAATCAATTCCTCGCACATATCCGCGAGTGCCAGATTATCTGCCATGTCGTCCGCGTTTTTGAGGACGGCAATGTCACCCACGTTTCGGAGTCGGTCGACCCACTCCGCGACATCGGCATCATCAAGACAGAGCTCGAGCTCGCCGATCTCGACACGAAGGAAAAAATCGCCATCAAACGCAGCAAGGGTAACCCTGCCCGCGCCAGCGAAGAAATTGTCCAGTACTTATCCGAAAAGCCTGTGATTTATCTTTTCAATGTCGACGAAAAACAGCTCTCCGACCAGGACCTCCGGACGAAGCTCACGACAGAGGTCGCGCCGTCTCGCGCGGTGTTCGTGAACGCCAAGTTGGAAGAAGAGATGTCCGATATGAATCTGCGCGAGCGGCTAGAATTCCTAAAAAGCTACGGAGTCGAGGAGGACGCGCTCTCTGAGCTCATCAAGGCCGCCTATAAAACTCTCGGCCTGCAGAGTTTCCTCACCGCCGGGAAGAAAGAGGTTCGCGCCTGGACTATCAGACAAGGCGCCACTGCCCCAGAGGCTGCTGGCGTTATTCACACCGATTTCCAGAGAGGTTTCATCGCTGCCGACGTGATGAAGTACGACGACCTCATCGCGCTCGGCTCCGAGCAAGCTGTAAAAGCCGCCGGCAAGCTCCGCACCGAAGGCAAAGATTACGTGATGCAAGAGGGTGACATCGTAGAATTCAAATTCAACGTCACGAAAAAATAAACTCTAGCATTTTCCATTTTTGTTTGTTATAATAGTAACAATTATGGATCCAAATACTACTATACCAAACCCGGGCGCTATGCCCACTCCGTCGGACACGCCGGCTCCAGCTCCGTCTCCGGCGCCAATGTCAACTAACTTGCCTGATGCGTCTGCCCCGGCTGTGCCGGCCACAGCAGGACCGGCTCCGGCTGCTCCTGGTGCTACTCCTGGCGCCGTTCCTGGTGCGACCCCTGACGCCGCTCCAGCGACGCCTAGCCCTGCTGCTCCTAGCATGCCAGATCTTAACACTGCCGCGGCCGAGCTTTCGAGTGCGCCAGACCCGACGATGCCTAGCCCTGTGACTCCGGCGATGCCAGAACCGGCTGCGCCGAGCCCAGCGACGCCATCTCCGATGGCTACTCCGGGTGCCGCTCCGGTTACTCCGGTCACCCCCGCC
>CAYRGP010000009.1:0-19312 GCA_964423995.1 uncultured Candidatus Saccharibacteria bacterium | reverse complement strand
CGCTGTTGGATTCTATGCTGGGGCGCCTAGGGTAACTCTGAAAATACTTTTTTCGACGCTAATACTCGCCTTGCCAGGCTCCGTATCCCCTCAAAAAGCACTTTCAGAGTTACCCTAAGTGTACCAGCATAAAATTTATCTAATATCTCAACCCCTTTAATTACTCTGGCCGTTAAACCGTATGGTAATCTTAAGGTTTGGGCTGTTCCAATTTCGCTCGCCACTACTTTCGGAATCATTGGTTATTCTCTTTTCCTCGGCCTACTAAGATGATTCAGTTCGGTCGGTTCCCGTCTATTTACCCTATGTGTTCAGGTAAATGCAATACGACATGACTCGTATTAGGTTTCCCCATTCGGAAATTCCCGGATCAAAGCTCGCTATCAGCTCCCCGAGACTTATCGCAGATTTCTACGTCCTTCATCGGTATTGATTGTCAAGGCATCCACTATTAGTGCCCTTAGTAACCTTTTTATGCATTGACTTAACTAGCAATCGAGGCTTGAAAGTCTGGAAAATCGGGCGTCGGCTCAGAATAAAAACAAGTTTTTATTCACTCGCCTCCTACGATTTGCGATGTTCGACTGCTAATCAAGATACAATCTAAATTTCTTCAAATTGTTAAATGAAACGTTTGCTGAATTGTCATCTCGCTGGCGCTAGGGCCGACCGAGATATACCTCGCATTTATTTCTCACTATTTGCAGAGGAAACTCCTAGTTTCTTGCTGAACTTCTCTTATTGTAGCACACTGTTTTTAGAAATTCAAGGGTTTTTTAGGACTTTTTTTCAAAAATAATGACCGCCAGATTGGCGGCCATTGGTTAATGCTATACAAGAGAAGCTCTACTGCTTGTCTCTTGATAATCATATGGGACCTGTGCCGCTTCAAAGTAGTTCTTTATACCCCCGAAACGATTAGTGATTATCGTTTCGCTAGGCAAGTCGTCGTTAAACTTCAGCACAAATCTCGACAGTTTAGCACCGTTATGATTCTTGCTCCAGGTACGGGCAGCCTCCAACATATCTTGGTCGGAAACTTCCGACCATTTAATCGGGATAGGCAGCTCTGCAGCAATAAGAGCTTCATTATAGGTGGGGAAATATTTTAAGATGTCTTTTATCTTTGGACCTTCCCTGTCCCTTTCAATTTCACACCTCTTTGGTGTATGCCTCAAAAGCTCAGCCCGGTGCTTTAAATATTCGAGTACTTCCTCCTTGGAGTACTCTGTATCAAACAACTTTCTGTATGCCATAATTTCCCTCCTTTACTCTACAGAATACAGAATCTTATACTATTGTATCATAAAAACGTCTATTTTTCAAGCTCTTCAAGCTTATGGTGGACGTCCTGATTATCCATAGAAAGGAGTTTCAAACGGGCATCAATTTCCACCTTGGCTAGCTCTACGGCACGTGTAATAGCAGAATTCTGCTCGGCTAAAGGCGTAAAGAAATTGCTAAATACTTCGGCCTCTTCTTTCGTACGAACGGCACTCGCGAAATAACGGGGGTAGAGATCTATAGATTTATCGCCCATCATCTCTTCTATGTAAGTCCAATGAGAGAAGAGCCATTCTTTCGCCGCCTCTTTTGTGAAATGATTACGGGCTAGAAAACCGAAGAGATAGCCATGGTCTTGGGGCTTGACGATTTTTGGCTCGTCTAGGAGCCGGATTAACTCTTTGGTGTGTTTCTCGGCGTCGGTGATAGTAAAGAGCAAATCGTCTTTTATTTCGGGGTCGTCGACGCCGATATACTGCGTGAGGTACTCGTCGAAAACCTCTTCTTTAGTCTGGTGGAGGTGCGCCAATAGAATATCTACGCGGATTTCTGGGTCTAGCTCGGATAAATCAGCCTGATAGAGAGCGGAGAGAGATTTCAAAGTCGGCTCATCCTCGGCGTAATAGGCGAGGCCGAGAATAATGCTGCGAAGTTTCGTGTCGTTGTCAGACTCGCCCTTTTCTGGCCAAATACCGAGACGGGCTAACTGGACGGAAATTAAACTACCCACGTAACTCTTAAATTTCGGGCGAGCGACGTCATCATAGGGGAAGAAGACTTTCAAATCGGCAATGATGCTGGCCAAAATACCCCAGATAGCGTAGCTTTCCTCATCTTTAAATTTCGGCAATAAATCTAAGAGCGAGGCCGAGGACACCAGAGAGGTTTTGGCAAGGAGAGCGCGGTCAATAAGCAAGCGGACTCTCTGTTCCAGAGAGAGCTTATCGAAATTCTTCAAAGCCTCCTGGAATTCATCGCCAGAGAGGTTAATGAGATAGTGACCAGACATATCATCTTTGATATCAGGGAGCGGCCATTTTGTGTCGTCGGTATCGCCGGTGATTAAGAATCGCTGCTGGACACCGTCGGTGAAAACCGGGTAGCCCGGCTGAGAGATCCAGGCATCCATGAACTCTTTGACATTGAACTTCGCATAAGGCTGGAGCGCGGACCAGAGGTCATCTCCAACAGTATTGCCGTAGGCATGAACCTTAAAATAATCTTTAATACCAGAGAAAAATGCCTTTCTGCCCATCTGACGAATCAACATCAACATCAAGCGCGAACCCTTGGCATAGACGATAGCGCCATCGAAGAGCGCGGAAATTTCGGCCGGATCTTTTACGTCCTGTTGGACAGCCTGGATACCGGGGAGCGCATCGCGAGAGAGCGCAGCACGACAAGTGGTGGTGTAATAATCGCGCCAGATATTATACTCTGGATGGAGACTGTCAATGGCGATATATTCCATAATGTTAGCAAAAGACTCGTTCAACCAGAGGTCGTTCCACCATTCCATCGTAACAAGGTTACCAAACCACTGGTGGGAAAGCTCGTGGGCGATAACAGTGGCAACATATTGTTTTGCTGATAATGTTGTGGTTTTATCTACAAGTAGACAAGACTCACGGTAAGTGACTAGACCCCAGTTTTCCATGGCGCCAGCCTCAAAATCAGGGATAGCAATCTGATCAAGTTTCTTCAGGGGATATTTAGTGTCGAAGAGATGATCGTAATAATCTAGGCTCTGACCGGCGATTTCGTTGGCGAACTCGACAGACTCTACGGGGTGGTTCAGCGTACAATACGTGGTAATTTCTACACCGGCGGCATTCTGCGTGGTTTTCTTCTGAAAACGTCCGACACAGAAAGCTAAAAGATAGGTAGACATTCTAGGGGTCTTCTCGAATTCCACTCGCTTGCCAGAGGTAAAATCTGTGGTGGCAATCTTAAAATCTGCCGGCCGACTGAGCGTCTCGGCGCTTTTTGTTGGCATATTAGAGATGACCGTATCGTCTGTGTCCGGAACTTCTAGGGAGAGTGAGAAGGTGGCCTTCGCCGCCGGCTCGTCAACACAAGGGAAAGCCTCGCGCGCATAATGACTCTCGAACTGAGTAGAAAGCAAAGTCTCTTCTTCCCCCTTGTACTTATAGCTAGAGAGATAGACCCCCTCCATATTCGTATTAATATCAAAATGATAGAATACCTCTAACTCCGCCTCTTTTATCTCTGGAAAATAAGGAATTTCTAGACAGTCGTCTTTATGGGTAAAATCTACAATTTCCCCCTGGAGTTTGACGCGGTCGATGGTGAGGTCTTTCGCATGAAGCTTAATAATTCCCTGATGTGGCTCGCCGGTAATTTTGACGTAACCTTTAGCCTTTTGATTATGGCGATTGACATTTAAAATAATATCGTAATGATTCGGGGTGAAATACTCTATTAATCTTTCCATTACATCTATTATAACACAAATAAGAAGGCCGATTCGCTCGGCCTTCTTTTGCTTATGCGCGCCCACCCTGGGGCACATTGATTTGTTTTAATCTGCTTTTTGTTTTTAATGAGTCTCCACACTCCGTATAAGCGGAACCCCTGTGAAGCGTATAAGCTTATGTTTATTGTAATGTTTTTGTTTTATTTTGTCAATAGTATTTTTTATGATAAAATACAGTTATGAAATTTACAATTATTACACTGTTTGCTGAGGCGTTGAAGCCGTATCTTGATACTTCGATGATGTGGAAAGCGCAAGAAAAAGGGGCGCTAGAGATCGAGTTTGTAAATTTGCGCGATTTCGGTCTGGGGCCGCACAAGTCGGTGGACGACACGCCTTACGGAGGCGGCGATGGAATGTTGCTACGGTGTGAGCCGGTTTTTGCGGCAATTGAGAGTGTGAAGGAAAAAGATCCAGAGGCGAAAGTAATTCTGCCGACGCCAGCGGGAGAACTGTGGACGCAGAAGTTAGCAAGGGATTTTGCAGGTATTGATGCGCAAGACGGCTCGTCGCTTGGGTGTTTTGGGGTCCTGCCACGTGCTTTCCCATCGTCCCTCGATGAGCAAAGCTCATCTCGGTCCATGGGGCCCAGCACGTGTCACCCCAAAACAGCCCTCGCGGGTCACCGTCTTGCTACCGCTCAAGCTCCGTACCCCCTTCAAAAGGATACTCAGGGCTATTGCAACCACTACATCATCCTCTGCCCGCACTACGAGGGGTACGACGAGCGGATTTTATCAATTGTGGATTTTCCGATTTCGCTGGGCTCTTTTGTCTTGACAGGTGGCGAACTTCCTGCTCTAATAATAATTGACAGTATCGTGAGATTATTGCCTGGTGTGTTAGGCGGTGAGACCTCAGCTGAGGTTGAAAGTTTCTCAGAAGATGGTGTAATAGAGTTCCCCCAGTATACTAAGCCGGCCGAATTTCGCGGGATGAAAGTACCCGAGGTGCTGCTCTCGGGACATCATGGGAAAGTCGACGAGTGGCGCAAAGAGCATTCAAAAAGAGCTAACTACTAGGATTATCGAAGAACTTACGCTTTGGCACTATCGATAAATTTCACAGCCTCGGTCGCCGCTACGGCACCATCCGAGACGGCGGTAACTAGCTGTCTGACACTTTTAGTGCGATTGTCACCTGCAACGAAAATGCCCTCAATATTAGTATGACAATCTTCGCCAGCTATAATGTAGCCGGTTTCATCGAGATTCAACAAATCGGCGAAAGCGGCATTTTGAGGTGTTTTACCGATGGCTACGAAGAGACCATCAACATTAAGAATGCGCTCCTTTCCATCGGTATCGATTGTCTCAATACTCTCTAATTTAGCTCCGGCATTCAACTTGGTTACCTGACTATTCAAGACGAATTCTATATTATCTTTACTATGCAAGCGGCGAACGAGAGAATCTTCTCCCCTAAACTCGGACCGACGATGAATTAGGTAGACTGTTTCGGCGATACCGGATAGATACAGGGCGTCTTCTATGGCAGTATTACCACCGCCAACTATGGCGACTTTCTTCCCCTTGTAAAAAGCGCCGTCGCAAGTGGCACAATAAGATATCCCCCTGCCGATGAGCTGGTCCTCATTGGGGAGCCCGAGCTTGCGGTTAGTAGCGCCAGTCGCAATAATAATGGCGGACGCTATATAGGCACTTTCGTCCGTAATGACTTTTTTCTGGCTAGTAGAAGTCTCGATACTAATCGCACGTTCGAAAACGATTTCGGCGCCCAAATTTTCGGCCTGATGGTAGAGTTTCGTAGCGAAATCATAGCCCGATATATGCTCCTCTGCGGGCCAATTTTCAATATCTAGCGTATTAACAATCTGGCCACCATAGACCTCGGCCTCGAGCACAAGGACCTTTTTATCGGCACGTCGGGCATAAATAGCAGCAGAAAACCCTGCCGGCCCGGCGCCAATGATAATCAAATCATACCTGTTATGTTCTTCTCTTGTGTTCCGATCTTCTAGTGATGTCATATTGAGCCCCCAAGGGTTTTACTAAATCATTATAGAGATTTTGAACTAGCTCGTCAAGTTCTTCTTTGCTCATGTCTTTCATTCTATTAAGTATCTCTTCATCCATTTCTGTGTCATCTAAATCATCGTCGAGGTCATCGTTGTCGAATTCATTCTCGAGTTCTTGTCCCTCTTCTTCGGCTTCCGCCTGACAATATTTGCAGTAAGTTTTTAAATCTCCATAGATAATGTCGGTATCAAAAACTTCTCTACCGCAGTTTTGACAGGTTACTGTACAATAAAGGCAACCCATACCGCCTGGGCCACACATAGGCTCATATTCATCTAGGGGGCGTCCGCAATTTGGGCATATTCGGTTCATTATCTTGTGTCGTACTCCGCATTATCTTCTTTTGAATATTATATTCTTCAGATGAGAATTCGTCAATTTTCTCTCTCGCTGAAATCAGTTACAAAAAATTAGACCCTTCGGGTCTATTTTTTGTAACTGGTGATCTCGGCGAGAGTCGAACTCGCATTGACGGGATGAAAACCCGTTGTACTAACCGTTATACTACGAGACCATAGCGAACTTATTATATCAGCTCTCTTTTATTTTGGCAAGGTTTTTGCTATAATGAGAGCATGAAAATCAGAGAGAATGTTCCTATTTCCGAACTTACAACCATGCGACTAGGAGGGGAGGCGCGGTTTGTTGTCGAAATTGCTACAAAATGGGAAATTCCGACCGTCATTGATTGGGCGGAAAATGGTGGCGTATTATCGTGCGAGAATGAAGACGGGGAGCAGAAAACTATCACGAATGAATCTAGGCTACCTTGGTTTGTACTAGGGGGCGGGGCTAATACACTGGGGAGAGATGAAGGATTCCCCGGGGTAATAATTTTGATGCAAAGTAAAGGGATTGATATTGTCGATTCTACATCAGATGATTTTATGGTTTTTTCTGAGGCCGGTGAAAATTGGGATGATTTCGTACGGTTTACAGTGGGCCATGATTTGTCGGGGATTGAATGTTTGGCGAAAATTCCGGGGACGGTGGGAGCGGCACCGGTACAGAATATTGGGGCTTACGGCCAGGAAATTTCTCAGGTCATTGACCACGTAGAGGCTTATGATACTGTAAAAGGCGAATTTGTGATTATCGGTCTTGGCGAGATGAAAATGTCTTATCGCGAGACGCTGTTCAACACTGGCAAAGAGGCGGGGCGCTACATTATAACTGGGTTAGCAGTAGTGCTATCGGACGAATATTTAAAACCGCCGTTTTATAATTCTTTGCAAAAATATCTAGAAGAGACACTTAGTGATGAGGAAAAAGCGGATTATGATAAAAACGGCTACCCACCAGAGATCTTGTATGCGGGCGTAGCGGCAATTCGGGGCGAGAAGTTGCCGGACCCAGCAGAGAAAGCAAGTGCTGGGAGCTTCTTTAGAAACATCTATTTTGAGGCCTCTGATGCCGAGACTTTAGCTTTGGCCGAGGCATCTGGATGCAAAATTTACGATAAACCAGACGGGCGGAAAATGATAAATACCGGAGCGTTGATTGAAAAAGCTGGTTTAAAGGGTGAGCTATTGCACGGAATGCGGATTTCGGACAAAGCGGCCTTAGTTTTGATTAATGAGAGTGCAAAATCTTATGCGGAGCTCGCGGCGGCAAGAACAGAAATTATAGAGAGAGTACGAGAAAAATTCGGTTTTGAAATTAGACAAGAGCCAGTGGAGATTTTAGCATGAGCGGTTTAGAAGTAAGCATAGGTGTTTTGAATTTTAGTATGAGCGGTTTAGAGTGGCGGGGGATTTTAGTATGAAAATTCTGAACGGAAAAGAACTGTCTGGTTTCATCAAGGAAAGGCAGGCCAAGGAAGTGCGCAGCTTGCAAGCACAAGGGCTTTTGCCGAAGCTCGTCATTATCAGAGATAGTGAAAACCCTGTAATTTCTAAATACGTAAACTTAAAAATAGCTTATGGCGAAGATATTGGGATAGCAGTATCCGACATATTAGTAGAAAATGCAGAAGATGCAAAAAAGGCGATAGAGCAGGCAAACTCAGACTCGGCCGTTTCGGGGATTATCGTACAATTGCCACTTAAAGACGCCTCTTTAACAGACGAGGTAGTTTCTTTGATTGCGCCAGCAAAAGACGTGGACGGGCTCTCGGGGAGTGTGATTGACTTGAAATTTGCGCGAGGAGAAGAGGTAGAGCTCTCCGAGCGGCCGTTCGACTCTGCGACAGCGACAGCTATCAATTGGTTGCTCTCTGGTTACGACATTGATCTTTCCGATAAAAAAATTGCATTGGTTGGCAGAGGGCGGCTAGTCGGAGCTCCGCTTTATCGGATGTTTAAAAATTCGGGATTAGACGTGACCGTCTTCGGGCATGATGCTGATTTGACGGTCCTCCGAAACTATGATGTAATTATATCTGCTACAGGGGTGGCACATTTGATTAAATCTGAGATGGTGAAATCTGGGGCGGTCTTAGTAGATGCGGGAACGGCGAGCGAGGGAGGAAAATTAGTCGGAGACGTCGCGCCAGAAGTGTTAGAACGCAAAGATTTGAAGGCAATCACGCCGGCCATCGGCGGCGTCGGCCCATTGACCGTAGCGGCATTGTTCGACAATGTAATCAGAGCCAAAAAGACCGCTTAGGGCGGTCCGTAAGCGGTCTATGAGTGCAATATTCTAATTGCGCTTGAGGCGGAAATCGCCACTCTTGAAGAAATCGGATTTGATGGGAGACGCAACCACGGTGCCATCTGGTCTGGTTACATCCATGACGAGGACGTTATTGGCATCGCGACGGAGCTGAGCGGTTTGAGTATTACCATTTACGTCTTTATAGGTATAAGTACCAGCTTTGGCGAGTTCCATGTGGTCTTGGACGTAACGGTCCGCGATCTTGTAGACTGCGGTACGCTCGTTCGGTTTGAAGGAATTGATATTCTGAGAGGCGGCGTAGATGTTGCGCATGGCGTCGGAATTTCCAGTGGTGCTGGCGTAGTTGATGTAGTTATCGCGTTCGTTGTCGGTCATGTTGCTAATCATCTCAGGCTTAATCTTACTGGCATAAGTACCAGCCACGCGAGCAGCTTCTACCTGGCCACCGCTGGTGTCGTAGCTCTTGCTGCCACTCATGACTTCATTAGCAGTAGCGTGGAACGAGCGGGCTTTAGCCTTAATGTTGCCATCAGAAGCGACATTATCCATGATGCGACTAAGACCGGCACCCTTTAACTTACCGCTATCCCAAACTTTAGCAAGGGCGTCAATACCATCATCACCCTTAGCGAGTAACGCATCGTAAAGGGCGCGGATTTTACCTATATCTTGCTTGCCGTCACGGCTAGCTTCGGCAATAAGAGCGCTTTGCAGAGAGAGACTGTCTGCACTGTCTGTATCGATACTAGACGAGTCGACAAGTGTACCATCGGTCGTTCTGAACGCACCAGTAATCAGGGCAGAAGCCTGAGCCTCGGTCTGTTTCTTTTCGAGGTCGGTCGCTTGCTTGGCAGCAACGGCGGCGCGGTAATCTGGGTTGTTCATCAACTCAATCTCATTGTGCTCAGCCTGGTCCTGAATGGCCTGTTTCTGACGCATAGCCTCAATATACTCCGGATCATTAAGCAAGTCAGCCCTATTCTGATCGGATTGATTCTTCAAATACTGCGAACGGTACCTGGCACGATCACGAGCGCTGCGTGAACGAAGTAATCCACGCCAGCCGGTGGCCTCGTTACCATTCCGATCTAGACCAGCGCGAATACGGGTACGACGTTCCATGCCGCGCTCTTGAGCATTTTTAAACGCGTCCGAGCCACGAACAGCGCCAGTAGCGCCACGCCCGAGCGAACGGCCGAACCCTTGAATTTTAGTACCGATATTACCGATGGCGTCAATGGACTTCCTAAATAAGCTCGGCAAGGCGAAGAATGGCACTACGCGAAGGAGCATGGCGGGAAGTGCGAAATTGTCGCCTAGAGATGCGATAAGATTACTAGCGAAGAAGCTCGCGCCAATAAGCAATGCAGCCAGTGGGTATAGTAATAGCAGACCTTTTACTATATTGCCCCAACTCTTGGTAAATTTGCTAGTATTCGGCAAGAGGTACATAGCAAAGGCTAACGGAGCAATGACGACGGCGATGACTACCCCAGCCTGTCTGGCGACAAGAATCAACCACATCATCAATACAGAAATTAGTCCAGAAAGAATAACCAGCAGGAAGGAGAGTAAGATGGCTGGGTTTGCTACTACAGCGGCGACACCGGCGCCAAAAGCAGTGACAATACTAATTCCGAGGATATTCGAGGGTATATCTAGACCACTATAACTATCTGCACTAACACCGCTACCTTGAATTTGGAAGATGCCGGCAATACTAGCACCTATAATATTTGAAACATCTACGAGAAATTGCACAATGAAATAACTTAAATTAATTAGGATCGCACAAATAATGAGGCGAGGGAGGATCTTTTTGATGCCATAGTTGTCAATACCGATACCGGTTAATTGCGAGAAAACCACGACCAGTAAGAAAATTACCATAATGATATTGGCAATGTTCTGGAAAAGTTGCCAATTTTTGTATACGTCATCATTGGAGACTAAACCAGGCTTTACCTCTAAGTAGTCTTTAACAATACTATCATAAACCCAGTTCAAAGCATTCGATGTACCAGAAAGAATCGGACAAAGCACCCAGCCCATACCGAGCGTCCCGGCGGAGCCGTAACAGACGTCTTCGGCGTCAGACGCATTGCCAGACTCGTTTTCTGGAGTGGAAGGGTTAGAACCAACATTATTATCTCGGTCTAGACTTTTTGAATCATCTTCTTCTTCGTCTATCGTTCCAAGGTATTTGATAATTCCATCCAACGAAATTTTAACGCCAAAGACTCCGTTCGAATCGGCGCCGTTAAAGCTCTCTTTGTAGGCGCTCGTAATTACACAATTCTTCCATGTGCCACCAACTTTTAGCTGGACCTTTCTATTGGTACCATTATCAGATTTAACGTCATTCTCTTCACAGGAATAGTTCGTATATCTATCGATGTAGCCGAGATAAATAGTGGTAACTTGGTCTTTCGTTAGAGTTCGGTCGGAACTACCTAGGATATTTTGATCAGCGCGATTAGCTGCACAGGTGGCGCTATTATTACAAAATGTATAAATCCCTGTTTCGGAGCCGCCGGGAGATTGGCTGCTGGTGACATTGTCAAATCGTAGCACTTGTCTAGTCCTTTGTGGATTGCCATTTACTGGGTTAGGGTCGACCTCATGATTATTGGTGACGTTGATAGTCTTGCCGCTAAGCTCTGATTTTAAGCTATTTTCTAAGTCGGAAACTTTTGTGGAGCCAATAGTATATGGTAAGGAAACATACTCCGAAGATCCTGCGGCAGCTTCAATGGAAAATGCTACATAATTACCCTCAATAGAGACATCGTAGGTTATGGCGCCATCATGACTATTGCCGCTTGCGCCCTTTGTTCCTTTAGCCTGAATCACACCGTTACTGTCTGTATCAAAACAAGCTTCTGGACCATTAGAGGTAGATGTACTAGTGAGTCCGCCTTGGGCCTCCCATTTAATCAGATTTACGCGTTCTTCTATAACTACACCAAGTGTAAAGGTGGGCTTGAAGCAAGTTTTCGAAGAGCCGGTAAGCCCAGTCATTGCCTCTTCATAGCCAAGTTTTTCTAGGTAGGCTTTGTTGTTGCTAGTCGGTAGATTATACATTGAATTAAGACCGCTAAAACCACTGCCGCCAACGAACAACTCTGCGCAGCTAATGCTGTCGCCATTTATATTAGTTTCGCCATCCGGCAAAAGAGCATATTTATTATTAGTAGTAGTAGCTTTGACCAAGGATTTATTACCGCCCAAATTGTAATCCCAAAGATCCTGATTCTGATTTTCTACCTTGCTGTTAATCTGACCGCCAGTATAGCAACGGTAGATCAAAGCTCGGTAGACTTTGCTCATAATGCCATCATCAAGAGCAGCAGCGGCCGGTTTTGCGATAGCGAAAGCTAACAAACTACCAAGCGCTAGCGGCAACAAGCCTAAAAGAATTTTCCGTCGTAATTTCATACTTGGCCCTCCCCGTTAATTGCGTATTTCACATCCCATACGCTAAGCACAATCGATTTCGCATCGTTAGAAAAAGTACTTCTCTTCAAACTTGCATAACGATTAAATTCTATAATTTTCTGGTCGTCATCATCACTGAAAGTTTTAGGCTCTAAACATTCTTCGTCTAATTTATTGTCCGAAATACATCCATTTCTAGAATAAATCTGATATTTACTAAACGATGAGGAGCCGTAATTAATCAAAATGTCCCCATAAATTTTAGCATAAGGAGAATAACTGTCGACATAAGTACTATAGTAATTAGTTAAGTATTCGTTACCATCCTGCCCTTTTATGAAAATCGAGAGTAGCTCTTCGTCCGTTAGCGGCGTAACATTGCCGTATATTCTGAAAAATTCCATTAGCGCGTTATAATCGCCGATAGCAATATTCGATTTTTGCTCATCGTCTAAGCTAGAATAAAATGCATCCCATTTAGCTAACATAGTTCTTGCGATATCAGCATTATATCCTTTGACGCCATTAATCACCGTCTCAATATAATACACGGTATTGGCATTATATTCATCGGTATATGCCTTATTTGAGTCAGAGCCAAGCAAAATATAGTTCATATACGAATTCAGCCCATTGGTATTGCCTTCGGTAGTGGACGGGTAGGTACTCTGGGTGTTGCTATTCTTGGTCCCCCCGCGGTTGTTCTGCAAAATTATCCCAGTAACGACGGCGGCGATGATGAGGGCGACGCCGATGCCGGCCAAAATCAGAAATTTTTTACTGAAAAGTTTTGGCTTTTCGGGGGCGGGAGAAATGGCAGTGAAGGCGAAGTCATTAGAAGAGGCGGAAGTGTTCGGTACCGCTGGGCCGTTTAGGGGCTGCATGGGAGTAGCATAGGAAGGTGTCGGGGTATTGCTACCCGGAGCATAGGGCGCGCCAGCCGGCGCATAAGGATTCACTGGAGTAGAAGAAACGGTGGTACTAGACGGGACAGAAACAGGGGAGCCACCCGCGGATGTCTCGGCATTTCCTACAAAAGGATTGACCTTGTCTTGATCCATGTATTTATTATACCATAGACGGAATGAAATGAGGCGAGAATTTTTAACTTTTTACACCAAAAAGCCCCCGAAATTGGGGGCTTTTTGTGGGCGCATAAGACGCCTTCAAGAGATTATCTCTTATGGAGCGGTCTTTTTAGCGCAACATTTTGCGGCTAGCAATGAAGTAACCAACAGCGGCTACGGTAGCACCGGCACCAAGGGCACCAAGTACAATTTCGGTAGCACCAGTGGAAGGCATCACAGAAGGAGTAACCGTATTGTCCTCTTTCTTTGGATTGTCTTTCTGGCACTCAGGCATTTCTGGGTTAGTGGTGCAGTCCTTCTTCGGCTCCGGTTCTGGTTTTTCGCAAGTCTTCTTGACGACTACGTCAGCAGGATCCTGAAGAGTGGTCTTAGCGACACCAATCTGACCCCAGTTTCTTAAGGTGTTAGTACCACAAATGAGATTATTATCGATAACCTCGGCAGTGTAGGAAATGTAAGCACCAGCGTTGATAGCGTAGCCACCAATGTTGATACCAGTAGTTACATCACCAGTCTGCTTATTACCATTTGGGTGGGTAGTGTTTTTGACAATGATGTCAGAAACGATTTTAAGGTTGGATGGAAGCACGTCGCGGAACATAACGTTCTCAACGGCAGTCTCGGTAGTGTTCTGATATTTAATCATAAACTCTACTTTGTCACCAACTTTTGCCTCAACAGAGTCGGACCACTCAGTGGTGCCAGCGAGGCGAACACGCTTGTCGACGGTGTATTTATTCTCCGCAAAGACAGGCTTGACTTTGATCGTAACAAAGCTGTCGTACTCGAAACAGCCAGGGATGTTACCATCAAGTTTTTCATAACCGATCTTGATACCGTTAGTGGTAATCACTTCGTCAGCGACGTTGATACCGCCAAGGCCGATCTTGTTATTGTAGAAGGTAGCAGTACCTTCAAGATAGTCGAGGTAGAAAGCGCGACCATCAGCGCTCTTCAAGGTTACATAGTCCCAGTACTCAGATGGAGTAGCGTTGGAAGACTTAATGAAACCATTGATATCCAAAGAACTACCAGTCTCTTGTGGAAGAGCAAACATTACAGTCGTATCTTTCGCAACAGTTTTGGTACCCTGTGGGTTGTTGTTGTGGACATAAAGGCGTACAATGTACTCTTTACCTTCCTCAACGGTTAATTCGCCATTCTGCCATGGGCTGTCATTGCCAGACTCACTCGCAGCGACGAAGTATTTTTCGTTTCCAATCGTACCGTCAGAGATGGAGTTGAAAACAATTTTATTCTTGAGGACGCCGGATTCTACTTCCTTAACGGTGTAGCTAGGGCGACCATTATCACTATCGCCCCAAGCAGAAACGTTGGAGGCAATAGCTAGACCACCGAAAGCAGAGATTGCGACGGCGGCAGCGATTTTAATAGCTTTACTCATAGCGTAAAACTCCTTTCTAAAAATTTACTTATTAAATGTGGCGACAAATCGGCTCGTAACTTGGGTGTTTTGGGGTCCTGCTACGTGCTTTCCCAAAAATCCTCGATTAAACTTCGTTTAATCTCGGCTTTTGGGGCCCTGCACGTATCACCCCAAAACAGCCCTAAGTAGGTCACCGATTTGTCGCAATATTTGCTAGCCAAATTTTTAATTTTCGTCTTAACCATCAGAAAATCGGATCGTCTCAAACACAAAACTTGGATACTGGGGCGGTCTTAGGGCCGCCCCAGAAAGGTGCTTATAGCGTTCGTTTCAGAAGTCGCCTTCTGGCATGTCCGTGTTGGAGCTACTATCTCCGTCTCCGTCGTGGTCCGCTTCCTCGTGAATCTCGGGAGTCGAGGCCTCGGCGTTTTCGGTGTAGCTGCTCTCACTCTCGCCCGAAGGGCTAGTAGTAGTTTCCAGCACGTCGGTCGTCACCACGCCAGTATCAGGATTTTCCGTAGCTGTAGTAGTGGTCACCGTAGTGTAACCCGTGCTAGGGTCATAGCTAGTGGTGGTCTCCGTCGTGCCAGGAGCCTGCGATACTTCGTGCGACTCGCCAGGATGAGTGGAGGTGATAGCCTGCGGTTGATACTGTGCCGTCTCCACCGTGGAGCCCCAATTGGTCGGCTGAGTCCCTACGGGCTGGAAATTATCCGTGCCGACGCCCTTAGGATCCTTACCGTCAATGATATTTTCCGGCTTATTGACGGAGGATTTTTCCTTGTGCTTGTCGTACTTCTTCTTCGGAGTCGGGTCCGGATCCTTCTTTTTCTTCGAGGAAGAAGTAGTCGACGACTTTTGCTTAGCTTCCGCTTTGGCTGCCGCCTTATTATTCTGCTCCGGGGTCTTCGTGGGGTTGTAGCCACTCTGCTTCAGCTGAGACTTTTTCACGGCTTTCTGTTCCGAATAAAGTTCAGCGTCTGCATTAGTCGCGTTTACTCCAAAGAAGTCCGAAACTCTATGTCCGTTCTTATCCTTAAAACAGAAGGGATAAGAAGGAAGGCTGGTCTGGCGATCCTCTGCGGTGGTGAAGTTCGGACGAATGTATCCTACATTCGTATAGTCGAACTTGTGAATCATATTGGCTGATACGGTGTTGTCCGCCGGGCCGAGATATGATTTTTCCCTGGTTAACCATTCCTTTCTGCCGGCAAAGTCTGTAAGGCTAAGCCAGTACATGAACTTTGCGCGATAGGTCTGCCAATCGAAATTATATTTCGAATAGGCAGGAGTGGCTGATGCGTCCAGGAACTTAGTGACGCCCTTCCCCTCGTCCTCTGCCGCTTTAGCGAGGTTCAGAATCTCATTGAAGAACTCATTGCCTTCAATGTCACGATTCTTCACCCCAAGAGTCTTGGCCTCGGCGTAGAGTTCCACCATGCCGATGAAGGCAGGGTAGTTCCCCGTGAGGTCTCCGACCCAGCGATAAACCGCTTCTTCCTCAGTCGTGTTCGGGTCCATGCCGCGGGAGGCGACATATTCCTTCCAGTCCTTCGGGAAACCAGGAGCTGTGGCATAGGACATTGAATAGTCCACATAACCAAGCTCCTTTGCGGAGTGGGTGCGCTGTATGGTCATCGTGGTATCCGTTACCGGATCTGCCGGATATGAATCCCAGGAGACGTTCCAGCCAAGCCACTCCCGCATCGGAGAAAGCGTATCTTCAGACATCGGCCCGAGGGCGTAGTCTGAAAGTTTCGATTCACTATCTGCAGGATCAAGCTGCGGAAGGACGATGCCTTCTTCTGCGGCGGCCTCTTCGGCGGAAGTGCCATGATTGGCGAACTTTGCATTGAGGGTAGCTACGGAATTCTCGTTTTTTACTACCTCTTCCTTAGCGACCTTAGTAGATGCTTTGGTCGTAGTAGAGGCGGTTACAGCTGTAGTGTCGACGGTTTTAGCGGTTTTAGCTTTCTTAGCCTTTGCAATAGCGTACTGGCTGTAACCAAGGATGGCTACAGTCGCAAGCGCTGCGACAGCTATAACAGCCAAAATCGCCTTGGCAGCCAGAGTACTTTCCATTGCTGCGCTCGCTTTTTGCTGTTTGGAGATTTGCCCACAAACAGCGAGCAGGGCGTAGAAAGCCACCGGTCCAATGAGCCAAAGTAACCGCTTAGGATCCCAGCCCCACACTATCGAGTTTTTAATAACCTGAAAGATTATCGCCGCTACGATAGGTGTGCCAACTGCGCTGAAGAACGCCGCGGAAAGCGGGCCTTCGTCGACGTTGGCGGTGCTGGTGAACCCGATAATCAGCAAAATTGCGAGCGCTACCGTAAGAACGATATTGTTCGTAAGCGCTCCGATCAGCCCGAGCAATATGAGAGCGGCGCTAAGCACCTTCTCTGTGGTCGTGCTGATCTCTTTTCCATCAATTACTTTCTTGAGTTGTCTCAAGAAGGCCTTGGCGGCCTGGGCGCTGATATACGCCACAATAACAACCATCACTAGTCCGATTGCCGAAGCAATCATCCCTAGCATTGTCATACTCACAGTTCTGTTTACACTTATATTCATACTTATACCTCCTTTTAATCTACATTTGTGGTGTATATATAAACAAGGGGGCATAAATACGCCCCCTTGGTGAAACGAATTTATGCTATATAAAATCAACAGGTACGTTTTGTACCTGAGATGATCCGACTTTTTAACGGTCGTCTTGATACGCCTAAAGCAATCCCTCTAAACATATAGACTGAGTCCATTATATCACACTAGAGGTTATTTGTCAATATATTTAACATATTTTTGCCATAAGCAAAATGAGATGTTATAGGTAAGAAAATACCCCGCTTTTGCGGGGTAAATGAGCAGTTTTTAGTCATGCTCGGGACATTAGCTAGCGCGCTTGGCCCCCCGGCGCGCCACGGGGAGTAGATCGGGTGGCATACCGCCCGTGGTTGCGGTTGCCACCACAGGAGGTATATCAATTGCCTTCGGCTTTCGCCTCAGGCTGAGTCTTGGCCTGCTTAGCGGACTCCGCCTCTGTCAGTTCTCTGAGAGCACCAGTGTCGGCGTTGTACTCGACTAAAATCCACTGTCCGTAGTCCTCGTCGGTTGCCTCAGCTGCCAACCTCGGCGGGAGCTCAGATTTCCGACTGTCGATGTAGGGACGGGCGGTGGCCTCATCCCAAAGTTCTGTCGCAAGCTCCGGACGACTCGGGCGGAAGCGTTTTTCGATCTGGTGCTTTCTCTTGTCAACCTCATGGATATACTCCAGAAGCTCCGGGTCGGCCTCGATGGCGTCTGCGATATGCTTACGGATGAACTTCACCGTGAACTCGGGAGATTTCAGCATTACCAACTCCGAGAACTTCACGGCCGCACCGGGGATTTCTCCCTCGTCTCTGGCACGTTTTACTTCGTGCAGGACGGAGCCGTCGCGGAAGCCGTTTTCCTCGTCGTTAGAGAAGGTAATCTTCTCCGCGGACTCTACGAAAGCCTCCTTGTTACTAGCCGGGATACGGTCAGAACCATATTTGAAAATTTTCATTTCCATATCACCGTTGACGGTGAAAAATTGGTCTGACGACATCGCAGCAGGCTTAGGCTCAGGTTTCGGCTCGGGTGTGGGCTCGGGAGTAAGAACATCGCCTTCGGGCTTAATCGCCTTCGAGGGTTCTTCAGTCTCCTCGGTTTCGGCTTTAACTTCCTCGGTCTCGGCTTTTACCTCGGCCTTGGTTTCCTCGGGTTCAGCTTTCGCCTCGTCCTTGGTCGCCTCGTCCTTGGATTCCTCGGACTTATCCTTGGTCTCCTCTGGTTCGGGTTCAGCGTCTTCCTTAGTTTCCTCAGTTCCCTCGGCTTCGGCTTTCGCCTCGTCCTTGGTCTCCTCGGTCTTTGTTTCTTCGTCCTTGGGCTCCTCGGGAGCCTTGAACACTGTTAAGTCCTCTGCTACACTTGAAAATTTCTTGAATATACTATTCTTCATAGTTTTTTCCTCCTGTATGTAAAAGTACGATAGTTGCAAAAAGAGATTGAGTAACCTCCAATCTCTCGATCTACTGCAAGCATTGTATCACATAATTCTAAAAAAGTCAAGCTTTTTACCATGTTTTGGCTATAAGACTAGGGTGTGATAGAATTGATTTATATGGCAAATCAGCAAAAACTTTTCAGCCGGATAAGAGGCGAAGGAAACGTCGATGAGGTTTTGCATTCCTCGGGATTCGCTGTAGCTCAGAGCGAGCATTATGGGAGTGAAGGTTGCGGAGAGGTATCTGGAAGCTTTTCCGACCAACGGGCAGCAGACGCGAGACGGCGCTACATACAGGGGTACGAAAACGCGAAATTAGTACGCGGGGCCTATACGGCGGAGCGGGCGAGAAAATACGTCCCTCGGACACACTCGAGTTTTTCTGGCGGAGTGAACGGCTTGGGTAGTCGGAAAGATACTTCAGGGGATGGGTTCTCTGGCTCGATGATTGGACACGGGCGGAATATCTAGGGTTCTATTCTTGAGTAGAATGTGATATAATAACTTCACGCAGGTGTAGTATAGCGGTTAGTATACAAGTTTTCCAAACTTGGGATGGCGGTTCGATTCCGCCCACCTGCACCAATTGAATACGCGGAGTTGAGAGTTCGCTCGCCCCTTGGGACGCGAATGGCCGAAGGCCAACTCTCTCCACCTGCACCAACATTATCATCTGGTGGGATTAGCTCAGATGGTTAGAGCGTCTGATTGTGGTCCAGAAGGTCGTCGGTTCGATCCCGATATCCCACCCCAAATTTGAAGGCTCCAGAGAGCCTTTTTTATTTGGGAACCGACGTAGCGTCCCAAGGGGCTATCGTCGGTTCGATCCCGATATCCCACCCCAAATAAAACCACCCCCTTTCGGAGGGTGATTTTTGTGTGTGAGGTGTGGGGCGAAAGCTAGGGAGCCAGCGAAATCTTAAGCGG
>CAYRGP010000008.1:0-21599 GCA_964423995.1 uncultured Candidatus Saccharibacteria bacterium | reverse complement strand
ATATTGATACCGAAAACGGGCCCACGATGTCCCCCCATCGCGGGTCCGTTTTTGTTGGTAGCTTTTCAGTTTAGTATCGCGGGGCGAGCTCTTGGGCGTAGGTGATGAGAGCCTGGTTGGACTTCAGGGACTGGCCGTAGGCCCAAAGATAAGTGAGTGGATGCAAATCGAAAATTTCAGCAGCTGTGGTAGCACCATCACAAGTAAGATCTCGGGAACGGAAATTATCGGCGGAGATAGCAAGTTCATCAGCAGAGAAATTGACGGAATATTTATAGGCTTTAGACTCATCAATAGGACGTTCTGCGCCAGTGGCTGGATCATATTTTATGAAATAATCTTTCGTCGCCACTTTGAACTTCCGACGATAGCAGGCTGTTGGATCTTCGTACCGCCTACAGACGTTAAGTGCGCTCGCGTATACAGTTTGGTAGCCACTCAAATCGCCCGGCAGAGAGGCTCCTTCTCTGGCTAATTCGGTGAGTCTTACAGTCGTATCGGCAACATAGTTTTCTAGTTGCGTTCTTAGAGGTTCATAAGATGGGTTGCCAACATCTCCAGCGAACCCAGTCCAAGCTCCACCAGTGCGGTTCAATAGCAGAGCGGTGGTAATAATTGGACCATTGATTTTTAGAGTCTTCCAGCAGGTGTCGGTGCTTGTTGAGTTGCTACGAAATTCTTTGCAAGTATTAACATAGCCGCCGTCATAATCGCTTTTATCAGAGCTAGTAATTAGCCAAGCGTCAACCTGACTGACTTTGGAACTAATCGTAATATCCTCTGCGATGAGAATAATTTGCGGAATCTCTCTAATATCGCTAGGAGCAAAACTAATACCGTTACGCCCAGTGAGCGAAAGGTTGTTATTGTCTTTAGTATACACATCTAAAATATCGCCGTAGCCGTCATCGCAAGTCCCACTACCATCATCCAAACAAATGTTTTCGTCGATAACGAGGTGACCCGCAACCTTAATTACTAGAGTGCCGGAGCCAATGCCACGGACGAGAGGTTCGTCAATGATGAAATTATTGGTATCGATTTTCAAGTAGCTAGCATCGTTGACCGTACGGTATTGAGCTGTATCTTTGGCCGCACTATATTTATCTTGGAAATTCGAGACACCATCAGGAAGGTCATCTGTGTATTGTTTAAGGATACGTTCCCGATAAGATTCCAGAATCGCGCTATCGACGGAACTTTCGGCAGCGTAATCTCCAGCGGTATTATTAGACTGGCATTTAGTATTGGCGATGGAGAGATGCGAGAAATTACAGAAATCGGAAACCTGCCCGCTGTTAACACCTATTGAGGCTAAATGGCTTTCGTGCTTAATACGATTCTGATCTTTATCGATTTCATACCAATTGAACGGATCGGTATACCCAAGTGCGGCAGCGGAAGCAAAATTACGTGTAGTGCCGTTCGAAATGACAAAATACTCCGCCCAAGAACCAAAATAGACAGAGTTTGTAGCGAAAAGCCGTTGGACTGCAGCTTTTTGCTTATCGGTCAGCGTATCTGGTAACTCCCTGGGGACATGGTTCGTGGTGAGTTTGGTGTTAACTGTAGGGTTGGAGATAGAAGTATTAATATCACCAGTGGTGTGTACGCCACCATTCCAAACTTGGAAATTAGGCTTCTTGGCAATAGTCCGACAGGAGGCGGGGGTGACTTTCCAGGCACTCTTCACGGATGTATTTAACTCACCGGTGACGCTAAAACCATTGGCGGCGTAATTTTTAGAGTTCGGGTCAGTACTGAGACTTTGTCCAGACACACCGTGCGAGTCTCCATGATTGATACCTAGAGCTACACAATATTTATATCCTGCTTCTATGTCCGGAACTACTCGTGTAAGCTCGTCTCCCTCTGCGTGATAATAGTCCATTTGACCAGCCGGATTAGAATCGGGATTGCCGATTTTCTTCATGTCTTTGTTGTCGTCTAGCGTATAGTTGTAGCCTTTGATAGTTCTGGAATCACATTCTCCGATTAGGCCGCCTAGGTACCCCGTATACATATTACAAATGCTACCCTTGGTAAAAACATCTACCTTACCATTCAAAACATCTTTAATGGTAGCTTCGCTGCTTTTAATTAATCCGTCATCATAGGTGTATTTTGTGTCGGAATTAATATCGGCGTCATCTCTTACCAAGAATTGAATGAGCTCTACTCTAGTATTTGGCGGGGTAATAGTGGCATAAGGTACGTCATGGAGAGGATTACCATTTTCATCATTGCCAGTACTATCGCTCGTCAAGGGGTTGACACGGGGCAAGATATCAACATCCGCGGAGATACTCACCTTATCACCTGGGTAAACATAGCTGGAAGACACGTTATTAATCTCGGCACTAATGGTCGTATCGAAATTGTACGGAATAACAACGCTGGCGGTTTTATACAAATCAACAAGAGTATTATACATATCGCCCCCTCTTGTACGCTTGCCGCTTTTGTAGGCTGCGTATGCAGCATAAAAGTTCTGGGTATCGGCCTGATGGAAGCCCCAGTAACTGTCGTCACCACCAATGCTCCCCTTGTCGAATGGTCCGGCATTGCCTAAATATTCTGGCCAATACGTAATATCGAAGTAAGATAAGGTCTGGCTCAAAGTCGCCCCGACGACACTCGGTATATAGTCACCAGTATCGTTACCACTTTTGGTGATTCTGGCGCTCCGACAGTTCGGAGCATCCGCAACACTCTGGAACCCTGGAATCTGATAAGTACTAGTATTACTATTCGTGTTGAGATTAGAGTAAAATTTGCAATCATAAACACCATCTCCATCTGCGCTCTTCGGCTGATCATCTGGAGAAGCAAAGGAGATTTGCCGCTTAGAATTATCAATTTTGTAATAATTCGATGCTCCAATCGGACTATTCTTGGAGCCATCTACCCAAAAGCTCTTATTAGATAAAGCCTTGGCCCTGGTGTCATTAATCGAAACTTCTATAAATGTCCCCAGAAGGTCTTCTGCCCGGCCGAAAAGCAAGCCTTGGGAATTGTCGTCGGCACCGTTCAGGTTGCCAATGTAGACTTCAAAAGAATTTTGCTTGCGGTTATTGGATGTGTCATCACCTGTAGCAGGAGTTCCGTCATTACCCATCACATTTTGAGCCCCAAAACATAGCGCATAGGAAAACTGAATGGCATCGCCGGGTTTCGCATATGTAGCCGTGACATCATTGCGGTTGTAGGCTGTAGTGGTCTGGAGAACGCCGTTTTTAGAAACCCCAACTGTAGCTAGAGTATTGCCCAGGGTTGCCTGCCCCGCCACAAGAGGAACTACGCCACCATTCTCAGCAATAATGGGGTTTTCCGCCAAAATCTGAGGGTCAGTTTCCCTGCCTTGGTCGCAAGACGAAACTACATTAGGCGAAACTTCGATTGGCTCAATCGTAATACAAGCGCTGGAATTTTTCGTCTCACCACCATCTATCACTGTTCCTTTTAGCGCAATGTAACTCTTAGGGTTTGTCCCATTAAAGGCTGCGGCTTGGCAAAAAGTAGTCTTCTGGTCAGCATTAATAGTGACACTCTGAGTAATCACTCCCGCATAATAATCTACTGCGCCGATATTAATATGCTCGGTAAGGGCGCTTACCGGAACCGTACCGGAACTAGCGTCACCAGCTCCGGAAATAGCATAAGAAATAGTAGAGTCTTCTGGGCTAAGAGGCTTATCGGTCGCTTTGGCAATGTAATGGCGAAATGTAAGTGTAATGGTGGAGCCTTTCGGTACGATGAAAGAATTCGAAAGATAGCCTTGTCCATTGATCACAGGAGCACTAGTATAGTTATTGCTCATAGAGACCGTGGAGAAACTCGCAAAATTAGCCGAATCATTCTGGGCAGGGTTGTTACCTGCACAGAAATAACTGAGGCTACTTTCAGGAGACCAATCAACCCCGTCTGGGATAGCGCTAGTGCCAATAAATTTTTCAAAATCGCCTTTGACTTCGGACCAAGTACCAAATTTTTTGGCGACGATTGAGCCACTCGCATCATCTGGGCTACCTGTCTGCTCTTTGTAATCAATATGATTGGCTCCGCCAGCAAAAACACCCCGAACATAGACATCACTCAGCCTAATAGCAGCGGCGGGGCGACCCGTAAGCTCGCCCTGGTTCTCACCAGTCTTTTTATATTCGTTCCGCATAAGAGCCCAGAAACCGCCATAGCTCTGACAGGTTTTAGCTGGAACAGCAACTTTTTCGGTGTGAGGGTTATTAGAATTAAACGGCACATAGATACGCTCATCGTTACTATAACTTGCGTCCTCTGGAATTTCGTAATAATACCAAGTGGCGCCAGAAATAGTGCGATGGTATCCGAGATTATTATCTTCATTATAATAGTTAATATCACGATAGCCCCACTCGGTACGGCTGGCGTATTCAGTAGCATGAGTATCGGTAAAAACTCCTAAAGCTATAAAGATAGCACCGGTAACAGCGAGTAGTAACGATTTACTTTTACCTATCATAATCTCCTGTCTCCACTATACTAGGGTTGTCGCTATAACAGGTATTGTCGAAATGTACGTCAAGATGGTCGTTAACGCTTCCATAGTATACTTTCGATTCTGTTTTGATGAAATCATAGCCATTGACATACTCGACGCCATTAACTGTTTCAGTCTTATTCGGATCGTCATGTTCTGGAAGATACGGAATTTTACAATTCCCCATAATAGTTTCTGAACAATTATACCAATTGAGCCTGTTGCCGTTCATATCTTCCAAATTAGCTAAATAGTCATTAATAAGGTATGGGTCATATTCCGAAAATTGGAACACATTGAAGAGCCGCAGAACCTTTTCGGGCTCAACTTCTGGATGAGTACTGAAGAATGGATCTTCTCTAAGCTCGCGGCCATAGAGTTTTTGATACTCATCGGCAAAATCGTCTATCGCCTCCAAAACGCCGTCTGGTAATTCATTGATGTCGTCGTTAAAAACATAAGCGACCGTAGTGGTTGTAGAAATAAATCCAGAACCGTGACCAGCGCCAGCATAAATAAGCCCGAGCGGCCGTTCGCTAGTAGAGACGTAATTAAGCCAAATCCTATACTGATCCTTTTGGGGAGACCCCTCATTTGCGCCGCCCCAAGCATAGTAGCAAATTTGGTCTGGGCTGCTATTCGGGCAAAACTCATTATACCAAACGTTCTTTTTCAGATTGATAGCTTCTTTTCTGGCAGATTCAACCGAATTATAGACCGTAAAAACCGACTGGACACCAGAAACCGGAACGTATCTTTCGTTAGCCCAGGAATCAATATCGTAGAAAGCGACTGTGCCAGCGAATTCGCCCGGGCCATGACCATACAGCTGGATGGAGTCTTCAGCAGCCTTCAGGTATTCTTGGTAAGTTTTGGCAGAATATTTAAAGTTGCCGTTTTTGTCATTATAATAGCCAGTATAAATAACATCACCGTTCTTATCGCGATAAGCATAGGTGTCTTTCTCATATATTGGCACTGTTGTAGAGGTGGGCGCTTTAGGGTCTGTGGGCGCGGGAACGATTGGGACACTTTTATTTCTTGTGTGTTTACAGATTATTGTGCCATCGACGCTTGGATCGCATAGTACTAGACCTGCTTTAGTATCGTTTACATAAGTTAGCTCTTCGAGCGACGCTAACGTGCCGCGAGGATAGAAATGAAACTCTAAACCAAGGGCAGACCGGTCTGACGGGCTTTCTCCATATTCTTCTCCTTCTTGGCATTCATTATAATTCGCCACTGTATTTTTGTTAACTTGGTCTATCCCATTACTGTTTGCCGGCGAGGTGTTTCGTACGCCTGGGTTATGCCTAATTTTCCAGAAATATTCACGCACATCGTAAAATTCACCCATATGGGTAGCGCCATCTATATGATCAATATAATCAATCATACTCTTCTTATTACTGCTGGCGCATTTGGCGGTTTTCCCCACTTTCGCCTGTGTAACTTGGCCTTTTATACTCCAGAAGCGCGCGATATTACCAGTACTATTAATATATCCGAGCCCGTATTTTTGTTCGATAGGCTGCCAATATTTCACTTCAGAACCGTTCCCTAAGGCTAAATTTTGTTCCACTGTGCCGCGAAGACCATTTTCCCAAAAAAGAATATGATCGAATTTGGTGAAATTTTTGTTAATTTTTCGTGCGCCCGTCGCCGTCATTACACCAATAAAACCCGGAAGCACCACTAGAAAAAGAGCCGTCAGGAAAATAGTAATAACCTTTTTATCTAACCGCTTCTCATGCTTTTTAGATTTTTCAACCTTCTTTTTCATTATTACTATTTTAACATAAACCTTTTAAATTTGCTACTCCGGAAAATCTATACTAGCATCCCCGTTATTGGGACACTGTGAGAAATTACCTTTACCATCAGCAGTCCAACAATTTTTTGTAACGTAGAGGCGTTTTTCGATAGTGGCATTTTCGCCAGAAGTTTGAATAGTATACTCCGGGAAAACTGTATTCGGAGCCGTCTCGATGCGGGCAGTAATCCGACGATAAAGCGTGTTGGCGCGACCGGTAGAATCAACGATATATTGCGCACCATTAAAATAGGCATATGGCTCTTCACAAGTTTTGCCATCTGACTTTAATTTCGTGCAGAGTTTTAGGGAAAAATCGGTGCGTGGCCCGCCATATGGCAATGAGACTCGGAGAATAAATGTACTATTAGAACGGCTAGCATTGTTGGCGTCGTAATTAGTAGTATTACCCCTATACGTAGCTGGCATCTGAATGGTAGCTCGACATCGAGAGCCATCTTCATAGCCACAACTGACGAGTTTCGGAACGACGCTGGTATTTTTATCTGCGCTCGACCTAAGAGCGGCACTGCTGCTTTTATTGGAAGCATCTAATAAGTTCCTAGCAGATACAAAGGTCCCCTTTTCGCCATTTTCTTTAGTATTGTTCGGGTAGAGCATAATCATTGCATGATCCGTACCGGTGTTACTCTCATTGTTAACGTCGAGCTCTGAGGCGGTAAATTCATTATCGGTCTGGATTAATTCAAAATTAATGATAGGAACTGTGGTATCTTTTCCGGTGCCGGCAACACTATTTTTGTTGCCAAGTGGTATGATTTCACTACTACCATAAAGCTGGCTCATGTATAATGCTTCACTATTATGCTCGTCGGCAGCAGAAGAGTACCATTGGACTTCGACAGCGACAATCGCGCTATCGGCATCGATACCGGTATTTTTATCCACGGAATCAATCGGAATTACCTTCGAGCGAGTGCTTTCATCCAGAACCGAACGATAATCTATGGAGTCGTTGGCGATAGTTACGCAAGTGTAAGCCTGATTGAGTGTGCTTTCGTCGCCATTTTCGCTGATGTTAACTGCAGCGGTGGGAGTTTGCCCGATAACCTTTGCGATGATATCGCAGTCATGATTCTTGCGACCTACCTCCATTGCAGCTTTAATATCTCCACATTTTTGAGTGGTACCGTTAGGAATTGTGTCTGGAGATACATTAAGGCAGGAATTATACAGAATAATAGCATTCTTTGCGTCCTCAATACCAGCGAGAGCCGAGTCGAGCGCAGATTGCGAGAGATCGCTATTGGACGACTCCTTAGACTCATTGATCATAACTTCTACGAAACTAATGGTGACTATACCTAGTAATAATGTTGTAAATGCCACTAAATAAAGCGACGCCATTCCTTTTTTGACAGTATTTCTCATATCGTTATTCCTCCGGTTGCACGAGCGGCAAAATTAAATTTATTGATAGAACAGTAGGTAGAGTCAGCGCTAAATATATCCTCGCTGTTTTTACAATAATCTCCAGCGGTAGTAATGTCAACTTTGCCACTAGTAGTGCCAAGAATGAAGCTAGCCGAAAAGAGTGCATCGCCTGTGCCTGGGTCAAAAGCTGGCTCATAGAACGACAGGTCATACAATACCAATCCGCTGTCTGCGTCATTCTCTGTCGTGGCGAGTAACTCTACGGGGTTGGTTGGGTCTTCGGCGACACGGAAAGTATTCTCGTGCTCATCGTTTGAATTATCTCTGTCATTTAACTTATTGTCTTTAGCGTAGTTGATACAGACCTCATGGCTAGCGTCATTAATACGAAGTAAGCGAAAACTACCTGGAGCGTAAAGTTCGGTATCGTCGTCCTTTATTAGTCTTGCTTTATGCGAATTACCCTCGTCCGTGTCTGGAAGCTTGATAGTATACCCAGTATTCCAAATGTAGCTATACCCTCCTGTGCAAAAGGCTCCAAAGAACGGCACGTCTTTATCCGAGCCGTCAACTTGGCCATAGGCTTGGCCAGTATAGGTATATTCAAAATGCGTACCATTACTATCTTCTAATTTGCTATAGCGACTAGCAAGAATAGTACGCGAAAATTCATCAACAAGCTCACGACCGTTACTATTAACGAGTTTAATTGTAATGCCCTTTTGGTAAATACGCGAGACCTGAATAGTGACTATGCCAATTGCGAGGAGAAGGAATGAGATGAAAGCCATAGCAAGCGCGAGTTCTAAGATAGTGAAGCCATTATGTCTTTTCATCGGTTAAACTCCGGATTATAAAGCCGCGTGACAGTACCGATAGTAGTGGGGCGCTCGGCGCCTGGGGCGTACCAACAAGTATAGATATGAAAATCATAAAAGTATGGTTTGTCTGGATGATTTTGATCGGCAACTACAAAGTCATAAATTCCCTCTACGCGAGCAACTTCAGTATAGAGCTCGTCTTCTTGGATAACGTCGTCGGTGGTGATAGTATCGCCATCATCGTTGAGTTGCCCTTTTGTATAAATTAATCTCGGGTTAAGTGAAGAAGTAGTAAAAGAAATTTTATCAGATGTACGATTGTCGGCAGTGATTAAAGTATGTCCGTACCAGTTTGAGCTATTTTCGTCGGTGCTATTGCCAATATGACGAGGGTTGACGACAAAGGCTTTCAAACCAGTATCGTAAATTGTCTTCGCATCTAAAGTGGCATAATCGCCGTAGAGGCTACTACAACTAGATACCGAAAGATCCGGTACGCTGTTCGGATCGGCTTTACGCTCGATGATTTTACGCCAAAGATTGCCATAAGAACGGTCGTTCGCAAAGGCGCTCTGGATAAAACGAAGGGTGTCCGACTGGGCATCAATTTCGGTGCGAGCAAGTGTCAATTCTAGAGAAGCCTCAGCGCTAGAAATACCACCATTCATAGCTGAGACCGTAATTAAGGTAACAAGACTAAACATCGTGAAGGCGAAAACTACTTCTAGTAGCGTGTCTCCACGTTTTCCGGCTACTGTTGACATGGATTACCTCTTGATTCATTAAGTTTGATAGAAGCAGCGTTCTGACCATCACCAACAATTTCGATAAATTTATGGCTATTGGAAATCGAAATATAGAAATCATCCGAGCCGACACAAAAGCCCCGATTTTTATCCCTATCATCTTCTGGAAGAGCCTCTTGGTCGGTTTTATAGCTCTCGAGAAGAGTGAGTGGGGAGTAATAATTTTTGGCTTGGTAGCTGGAGGCAGCTCTATCGCCACAAGCTATGTTGTTATCTAGAAAACTGCTAGCATTGCTATCAAAATTCCATTTTTCTGCTCCTGGGTTGCTCTCGTAGAAGAATGTATGCACATCGCCAGAAATTGGCGCGCGAACAATCATGACAAAGCCAATAAAATCGGAATCTTTGTTGCGAGTTGTATTCTGATAATTAGCGGTTTTAAAGAGGGCGCCCCAATTTGGGTCATAAGTGGTATAATTGGCTGCTGGACGGATAGAACAATTGTTGAGACCGTTGGTTAAATTCTTCGGTATGGCAGCAATAAAATCGGCACGAACATAGTCTAGCTGCTCTTCAATGGGGGCATCCTGGAGCCTTTCAAGATCTGAAATATTAGTAGATTGATCTCTGTCGGCAGTAACAGTATCTCCTACGACGTCGAAAATATGGATTTTGCCGTCGGTCGCACCAAAGAAGAGAATTTTACCATAAATAGCGCAAGCAGTACGTCCAGGGTAAACGTTCGCTTCTGAAATACTACCTAAAGATTTGTCTTCGTCTGCTTTATTGAGCACGAACCTATTGCCGGTGCCCTGCGTCTTTTCGACCGAACCATACAAGGTACAGTACTCTCTAGCCCCCTCGACGCCGATACGCTGATTCTCAACATTTAGAGTTTCGGCAAAGGCGTTTTGGATATAGTTAGTGATTTCATTGGAGGCGGTTTCGTATCGGCCATTTGCAATGCGACTACCAATACCGAGAGTAACGCTCATAAAAAGTAATGTCGCGATGGCAACTACGAGTACAGTTTCAAGAATTGTAAAACCGGTCTTTCCTTTCTCCATAAGCTATAGGGCCTTTTCATTAAAAAATTCCGCGTTATCTGTAAGGCACCCATCCGTACAATCATCATTTTGGGTATTTTCGTCGGCATCATCGATATCTTTATCTAATCCTGGGGTGATAGAGCCGTTATCTATGTTCTCGAAATATTCATTGATGCCTTCTTCCTCGATTTTCCGATAGTAATCATTGGCAAGAGATTCTTCATGGAGACAATCATAAAGATAGATATAAGTAGCATACAGGTAGTAGCGGGCGTCTAGCGGGATATTATAGTTGTTGATATCTTCAAGGATTTGGATTCCAGCCGCAGGGTCCCCTGTTTTGCCGTAGAAAGTGGCAAAATCTAGCTGCAAATTAAATTTCTGCTCTTTATCTGAAGCGGCCTCAATTTGGGAATTGTAGTAAGCGGTTGCTTCATTGTAGCCAATAGCATTGGTGCCATTATCTTTTTTGAGTAGTCGATAGGCATAAGATTCAATCTCACCAATAGTAGCGCCATTTCTAATGGAAGGAGCTCTATCGCTCATCATAATAGATACTATCAGAAATACAAAAACTAAAACTACTGCAATAGTAAAGAGCGTAGGCAAAAGGTAGTCCCTTTTTACTGTGTCACCTTCCTGATTCATAGTGATATTATACCATAAGCAAAACGGAAAATACAAGGTTTTACAAAACTGGTGGCTTAGCTATAATGGCCAAATCCCAGCCAAGGAAAAGGACCCTCTTTTCAGAGGGCCCTTTTTAAAGAAAGGAGAAAATGAGTTAGGCAAGAAGTCCTAGAACTTCTTATACTTCACTTGGTCTCCCGCACCGCTCTTATCTTCGAATACAGACTTGGTGTCTTCGAAAACGGATTTCGGGAGTTTGATGGTGGCTGTCGGTTTAATGCCTTCGAGGAAATTAGTACCCACAGACGTATCGTCAATCAAATTCTTAGAATTGACTTTGACGGTTGCGAGATTGATATCCCCAGAATAGGTACCTTCGCCGATATAAGTCACCGACTTGCCAATAGTGACGGACTTTAGGCTGGGGCAATCGGCATAAGTGTAACTACCGATAGTCTCAACGTTTACACCAATACCTGCAGTCTTTAGCTTCGGGCAATTCTGAAAAGCACTCGAGCCGATAGTCTTCGTATACTTGCCGGTGCTAGCCGAAGTGAGGTTAGGGCAATCCTGGAAGGCGCCCTGTCCTACGCTAGAAACCCTGCCGGAAATATTGGCTTTGGTAATACCAGAGCCTGCAAAAGCTTGGTCGCCGATGATTTCCAACTTGGAGCCAAGCGCTACCGACTTCATATTGGCGCAGCCATTAAAGGAGCTGTCACCAACGGTCTTAACGGTGGCGCCCATCTTCAGTTTGGCAAGACTGGTACTATCCTTAAACAATTCATCTGGGATGTTGGCCATATTTACCGTTAACGATGATAGGCTATCACAATCCTTAAAAGCACCCTCGCCAATGACGACGACGCCCGCACCGATAGTCAGCGTTTTCAGATTACTACAACCATTAAAAGCACTAGCTCCGATAGTTTCCACCTTAGAGCCGGTATTCGCAGACTTTAAGTTGACGCAGCCAGAAAAGGCATTATCGCCAATGATCTTGACATTAGTACCGATAGTGGCACTAGTCAAAATTTCATCGTCTTTGAAAGCCCCCTCGGCAATCTGGGTGATTTTGTAGGTCTTCTTATCTTGGCCTTTGACGGTGTTGATAGAAGCTTTTTTGCCGTATTTCACGCCATCGAGCAGAGTGACGGTTTTATCGCCGTCATCGTTTAACGCGACAGATACGCCATTCTTAGTCGGAATGATTTCACCCGGCGTAGGAGCGGGTCCAGGGCCAGGCGCAGGAGGGACATCCTTCGGATCGACCTCCTTCTCCCAGAACATAACTTCTCCTATGGTGTCGGCTGGGATGGTGTAGGCACCGCCGCCGCGATAGTATTTAGTACCATCGAACCAAACAACGATTTTGTTGGGATCTGATGATGCACTCTGAGTAGCTGGCAAATTAAACGTATACGACTTCTTAAGATCGTAGGGATATGCACGTTCTGCAGCTATGTCGAGATACTCGCCTTCAAGATCGAAGTACTCAATGACATACCACAAGTTTTCCAGGTTAGCGACAAAAACTAAATCTTTAGGCTTGTGCGTTGCGCTATAGCTGGTGGTGACATCAAAGACCCTGACCTGCTCGCCGTATACGAGTGGCTCCTTCATGTTGTCGATGGTGTAGACATTCCAACTCCAGATATCCATACCACGAGGGGTGGATGGGTTATTGTAGATTGGAGCAGACTTTATCTCTTTCGTGTCCGTATCGTAATAAGACGGGCCGCTGTTTCCTATGTCTACTAAGTACTCTTCTGGAATATCGCTGAGCTTTTTAATCTTCTGGATATTCTTGAAGGGGACACAGTAGGCAATGTAGCCTAAAATCTCAGCGTCGCGAGCTTCGTCGGTGATCTGTTCTTCACAGCCATCCGTATAATCGAAAGCAGGGACATCTGTAACTTCAGCCATATCATCTGCTTCTGCCTCTTCCATTACTTCCATTACTTCGGTTGCGGGCTCGCCCTCGTCGGCGAAAGCCATGGTCGGTAATAAACCGATCAAAACTACTGTTGACAAAAAACCTGCTAAAATTTTACGTATACTATTCATATCTTTACCTCCTATACTGTACAAAACCATATACGTGTGTTGTTCGCCCTAGCTAAAACCTCCTGTCTAGGCTCTGAAATCGACTTCTTGCTAACTCTTCCCTTTTAAGATACTATCTTTCTCCAAAAAAATTTGTGAAAGATATCACTTACTATTATACATCATTTAATATATATTGTCAATATTGTTAGCGCTTAATGCTGCTAAACTGTACTGATTTTTTTCTGGGAGCCTTATGCCCCAAAAAGGAAGGACATCCACTTCTCGAAATTAGTGCGAGTATCTTCTTCCTCTGCTATAACGAGACGATTCATGTCGGATTGGTGCTTAGTCTTGGCATTTTCAGAATTTTTCGGAAGATAGACTAGAGTCTCGCCGTCTAGCATCTTGTTCTTTTTAGCACGAGCGGAAAGCTCTTGATATTCCTCAGAAGCATAATACTCATTTTCGAGCTTGGCGGCCTCAGTTTCTAATTCTAGAATCTTCAATTCCTTCTCGCGGGAAGATAAACGCTGCTCTAACTCCCAGTTTCGAGTAATCGAGGAGGTCGTCCCCCAGACGCAAGCTGCAAAAAAGAGTACCGCGACCGCAAAAAGAAATTTGTCGAGCGGAAAATCATGTTTCAGATTATATTTCATCTTACGCAATTTATTCTGCATAGACATAATCATTATAGCATATTCGTTTTACTTTTGGAGGGCCAGGTGATAAAATTAAAGGGTTGGGGGCATAGCTCAGTGGTTAGAGCAGTCGGCTCATAACCGATTGGTCCCTGGTTCGAGCCCAGGTGCCCCCACCAGATTTTATTTAAATCGGCATTTTCGCCGATTTTTTAGTAGGAAATTCTATCAAGTATTCTGCAAATTCTAGAGTGTTGTTATGCGCTAGTTTTTGCAGGTGGTTTATGTTATAATTCATTTATGAAGCTAGAAATCTTACCGATAAAAACGCGGATTGTAAACCCCCCAAAAGACGATATCTCGGACATTATTGACAGTTTGGAAGTTAAAGACGGCGACATCGTTTTTATTACCTCAAAAATCCTTGCCATACACCAAGGACGAACCAGAAAAACTGATGAAATAGAAAAAACTGATTTGATACGCGAAGAAGCCGAGAGAATGTTGTTGTACGAAAATGAAACAGGAAATTTTAACGTTAATTTGACCGTAGCGCATGGGGTTTTAATTCCTGCGGCGGGAATTGACGAGAGTAACGCTGATGGGCATTATATCCTCTGGCCGGAGAAAATCGACGATGCTTGTCGAGAAATCCGAACGCGCCTGATGAAGAAGTTTAATATAAAACGTCTCGGCGTGGTCGCGACAGATTCCCATACTATGCCTCTCCGCTGGGGTGTAACAGGACTAGCAATCGGACTTTCCGGAGTCGAACCGCTAAAAGATATTCGCGGAGAACCCGATATATTTAATCGCAAAATGAAACTTACCCAAGTTGACATGATTGACCCATTGGCCACAATAGCAGTTCGAGAAATGGGGGAAAGTTCCGAATGTACGCCAATCGCCATCGTGCGCGGCGACACAAGCCTCGTTTTTAGCGATACTGCTTCGATGGACGGGTTTAAAATTCCGCCCGAAACGGATCTCTACCGTCCACTCCTAGAAGCACTCCCGAAACTATGAAGACAATCCTAGTCGAAGCTCTTCAGTTTTTCCTGAATGTCTTCTTTGTAGACTGTTAATACCTGAACAATTCGCCCCCACCACTACGATTGCCGGCTACAGTTGATGAGGCCGTCGATATTGTGGTTTGCGAGGATTTTGACCTCGCCTTTTTCGTTGGTGATTTCGGTCGTTTTGAGACCGATGTTGGTAACTACGCCTTTGAAACCGTCGGCTTGCACGATGACGGTGTCACCCACGCTGAATTGGTTTTCGGCAATAATGGCGATACCGGCAATGAAATCTTTGATCATGTCTTGGAAGGCGAGACCGATGACAGCAGTTAGAATCCCGAGTCCAGCCAGTAGAGAGGTAACATTGACGCCTAGGACAGAAAGTACAACGAGCAAGACAATGATAAGAAATAGATATCTCAAAATACTCGAGAGCATCTGTGAAATAGTCTTAATGCGCTGTTTCTGAGCGGGGCTAGCCTTTTTGCCGCCAGCCTTGATGAAGGTAACCCTCAAAACTCGTCGTAGAATAAGGTAGACAATGAGGACAAATACGATATAGAGCGCGGAATTAATGAGTTTTTTCAGGCTAATATCAGTGCCGAAGAAATTGAGGTTCATTTTATGACTCCATTAGCTCGGTGCCGTTCACATCGTAATCAGAAAGCGCAGCCTTTTTAATAGCTGGGTCTTCATAAGTATTGTAATAGTAAGTGTTAGTAGCGGTGGAGAAACCACCGGTATAAACCGTTTTCTCGAAATCTCCGCTCGCCATCGCGGCCGCACCGTCAATCATAGCGACACCGGCTAGGGTATGGAAGAGACGAGAAACGTTTTCTTCTTCGGTAGATTTGGTCGGGTAGTGGGTATTAAGATAGGCGACGCGGACGAAACGAGAAGGAGAGTAATAGTCACCTGGAAGGCCACGCATTAAAGAACCAGAGCCAAAGGCGGTCAGCTCGGCCTTGCCCCAGACGACTTCCTCTGGCTGCGGACTGGAAAGGTTCATGTAATTTCTGAGATTCTCTTTGTGCCAGCCGTAGCCTGGTTGGTTGGTAAGCACATCAACATCATTATGGAAAATCTGCAAGCCAGACGCTGTGTATTCTACAACGATGCTGCGATTTTTATCACCAATAATCCAGTGAAGTAGCGAAACGGGGTATTTGTCATTAATCGGTTTCGCAACAATGGCGACATTTTTCAGAGCATCCTCCACCTCATCTACGGTCGCGAAATTCATAGCTACCCAAAGCGGGAACTCATAAGCTGAAACATTGATTTTCCCATCTACGGCATTCGCCTCATACTGAGCATAGCCCGGGAAATTTAAGCCGGCGATAGCAAGCCCAGCGTCATTACCACAATCAAAATAGAGCGGGACATTCTCTTGAATAATTCCCATGCCAATGACCGCATATTTCGGGCGGCTTTCACCAAGAAAAGCGGAGTGATAATTGTAACCTTTCGGAGTCACCACAATCCTCTGACCGTAGCCTACAGACCAGTCTAAATTCCTGCCAAAATACATATTCCCTTTGTCATCGCTGAAACGTACACCCGTGCACATGACTCCTCCTTTAGTTTTCTTAATTTTATCATAGTTTTTATGCTAAATCAAAAAAGGCTGGGATTTGCTCAGCCAGCCTTTTAGATATTGGTATAATTATTTCTTCTTAGAAAGAGTCAAGAAACCATTGCGCGGATTCTCATTGACCTGGCGATCGGAAGGAAGGTCACAAGGAGTGCCTTTGCCACCGGTTTCAGTCTTGGTGAAGAAGTAAATGGTCTGCTTCTTGCCGCCGCGGAGAGTTACCTCTGTGCTTCTAAGATAATAAGTAGTTCCTTTGCTGTTGACATGTTTGTAAGCCATGTTTCCTCCTTAATTGATTGTACTTCTATCTTAGCTCCTCTTTACTCCCCTGTCAAGGTTTTTTAGTAGAAAATGTAAATTCTACTAAAACTTTGTTAGTTAGAAATAATCAGGGGGGCTTATCGGACGCTGGCCGCCGCCTGCTAACCGCCGAAAAAAACACAACAAATAGCCTATCCTCGAAACGCTTATAGTTTTGGCGTTTTTCGGATAGGTATTAGTTGCGTTTTTTGCGGGGCGGCCGACGCTATTGTCCGATAAGCCCCCTGATTATTTCCGGCTGCTAAATTTTACCGCAATTTTGAAGGCGAGCCAGAGGAAGAAACGGACGATAATGACAATTGTGAGGATTATTGTTAAAACTACAAATATACCAGAAGGGGTGAAGGTGAAGATGGGGGAGATGAAATCATAGCGGTAAAGAGAGGTCGAGGGGAGATCGACTTTGATTTCGTCCTCGATAGTTTCGGTGGTAGGATATTTGCTAAGCTCCTGCTGATAACAGGCGATGTGCTCTGGAGTGTCCCAACTCCAGCCATATTGGTGGGCAAGAGGCTGGCAAACGGCCATGGCTTGGGCGTAAATATTACCGTTAGGATTGGCGTAAACGCCCGCCTCTTCCTGGGCCCTAATTTTCATAGCTGTCGCGGTGCGCTCGTAAGTTTTCGCAAGGTAAATCTCGCCCGAGCCAAAATAGAGGACGAAATTGCCGTTTTTCTCTTCAATATTGAGAATATTATGGGACTCTACAAATTTTTTTAGTTCATTCAGGGCGTCTTTCGTTCTCTGTTCGTCGCCAGACTCATCGGCGGAAATTACAGCATTTTTTAAATCGATCATTTTAAGATGGTCGAAGCGCAAAAGGGTAGCCGAAATAAAGCTCATAGGGATTAAGATTAGGACGAGCTGCCAAGTTTTGACTTTAGGAATTTTTTTCAAGCGCTTTTTCATGCCCACTTCCGTTATGGTATAATTATAGCATGAATATTTATGTTGCGGGGATTTCTGGGACCGGGATGGGGCCGCTAGCTTTAATGGCAAAACAGGCGGGATTTACGGTCTTTGGCTCGGATTTAGCCGAGGGGGCAGTGGCGCCGGAGCTTTTCCGGGAAGGTGTCGAGATGAAAATTGGGCCGGAGGCACAAGATGGTAAATTTTTGAGGAAGTGCTTCGAGGAGAAGGGGGTGAATTGGTTTGTTCATACTTCGGCGATGAGAGAAGATGCGCCGGAGCTTTTAGAGGCGAAAAGGCTCGGGATACGGATTTCAAAGAGAGATGAGTTGATTGCTTATCTCGTTGAGATTTTGGGGCTGAAGATGGTGGCAGTGGCGGGGACACATGGTAAGACGACAACTACTGCGATGATTACTTGGGTGGCGCTAAAACTAGAGCTTCCGATTTCTTATCTAGTAGGATCGACATTACCCTTTGCTGAAGCGGGAGCATACAGCCCAGATTCGGAATTTTTGATTTACGAAGCCGATGAATACGACCGGAATTTTCTCAAATTTTATCCTTGGGCGGCGGTGATTACGACGATTTCTTATGACCATCCGGATATTTACCCGACCGAGGCGGATTATAAGGCGGCCTTCTTAAAGTTTATTTCACAAAGCGAAAGAGTAATTGAGATTCCAGAAGAGAAGAGCCCTGAGTATACCGAGGCTATCCAGAAGCTAAATCTCGCGGGGGAGAAACGCAGATACGATGCCGAACTAGCGCTAAATGCTATCTTGGCAATGTGCGAGGAAGTCGAGAAAGAGGTTTCGGTATCGGAAGTTGTAGAGATTTTAAATCAATTTCCTGGGGTGGGGCGGCGGTTTGAACGTATAGCTCCTCAGGTCTATTCGGATTATGGGCATCATCCAGAGGAAATTGAGGCGACTATTGAACTCGCTAACGAAGAAGCAAAAAGGTTGGGACTGAAAGGCGTCGTGGTGACCTACGAGCCACATCAGAACACTAGGCAACACGAGGTTTTGAACTCTTACCGCAAAGTTTTCGAGGGGGCGGAACATATTTTCTGGCTACCAACTTATCTGACAAGAGAAGATAAGAGTTTAAAAATTCTGCAGCCGGTGGAATTCATCGCGCGACTTTCCAATTCATTAGCGGCAGAGCCGGCGGAAGTTGGAAAAGATTTGTACGAAAAATTGCGAAAGTATCTTGATAATGGGTACTTACTACTCTTTATGTCGGCGGGGCCGCTCGACGCTTGGGTACGCGATGAGAAAAAGTGGAAATAGGTAAATATGCAAAGCATTCGGTAGGCCCGAGAAGAAATAGAGCGAGGCGGAGAAGGCAACAATACTACCAATAAGGAGCGGGTTTTTAAGGGTGTCCTGTGGGCGAGACAGTGGGTCGGTTAGCCGAGGAAGTAGGAAGGTGGCAGCAAACATAGTAACGATGAGGAGCGCACCGATGAGACCAAGCTCTAATAATACCTCAACGTACTGATTCTGAACGATTTCTTTTTCGATGCCAAGCTCTGGATCTTTTTCGAGCATTTTGATACCGGCGGAGCCTAAGCCAGTGCCGAAGATGAGACTCCTAGGAGAATCACTCCAAGCCTCAAGAGCGGCGGTGGTTAGCTCAAGACGGAAAGCTGTAGATTGCTCGACATAGCCAGAGAAGGTAGAATTCTCAGAAGAACTAGATTCAGAGGCTGGTGTTTGCGACGGGGCGCTTGACTCGGAGTTAGATGCATCAGTCTGACCTCCCTCAGACGGTACGCCAGACGAGGATTCAGACGAGGAGGACACCTCGCTCGGGCGGAAGTCGATTTTGCCGAGGGAAAGCTGGTGGATGCTCTTAGAGATGCCAGAGAAGAAAGTATCATTAGTCGGAGAAATCGCAGACAAGGTGCCTTGGGCAAGAAGCGCAATAAGGAGGCTCATAAGAGTAATCGGAATTAAGAGTAAGGCTCTTTTATTAAAAGAAAGTTTGCGCATTAAGGTTTTATTTGACTTATTTTTAATATATTTTATAGTAGGGAATCGTAAGAGGAAGATGGTTCCGAGACCGAGAATAAGCGCGTAAGTCGCACCGCGAGAGAAGGTAAGAAATAACGTGGCGGAGAGGAATATGGCTACAAAAATCCGGGTAAGACGGCGTTTGAAGAGCGGGTCGTCTTTTTCAAAAATAAGATTGTGAATTGAGAGCAAAACGGGGACGAGGAGGAGGTTGCCCATAAACTGTGGCTCAATAGCGAAGCCGTTCGGATGCGGGAAACCAAAAGCGCGGTAGGTACAACCAAGACAAAGACCGGTATTTTCTCTGGAAACACCAAAGACATCTAGGAAACATTGGGCCCAACAAAATACCGAAACGACCACCGCAGCGAAGAGCAGATAGCGGCGATAAGAATTTTTCAAAAATTCAGTGTGGCGGATGATGAGATACATTTCCAAAGCATCGAAGATGATGACGGTGAGGAGGCTAGCAGTCAAAAGGGCGCGAAGATGGTTGGGAGACCAAATAGCAGAAGCGAAAGCATAGAGCGGGAGCAACATGAAGGGAATTAGGTATTTGCCGTAGTAGCAGAATAGAAAACGGAGATTTTTAAAATCAAAAAAGCTGATGAGCGCGAAAACTAACAAGTAGATTTCGGCAATGGAAAATTCGAAATTCATACTGTCAGAAGAGCCGATAGAGAACCGAGGATAATAAGAGAAGAAAAGCATTAGTGGAAGGAATTTTATCATCATAATCCTTAGCGCCATCAGTCTACCGATTTTTGGTAAGGGAATTTCTGGCTGATAAGAGTGGGTTTTAGCGGATTTTTTCATGGACGAACTCCTGCATTTTAGCTTTGAAAATTTCGGTATCGAAGGGAAGAGCAGAGGCGGGAATCTCTGTTGGTGAGAATTTTTTAGGGTCGACTGATTTTAACTTTTGGAATTCTTCAAGAGCGGAGACTAGAGAACTGACGCTTTGCTCAGCGAAGAAAAGACCATTCTTTCCATCTTTAATGTAGTCTAGGGCGCCGCCCTTTTGGTAGGCAATAACTGGGCAACCAGCGGCAAGCGCCTCTACAGGAGCAATACCGAAAGGCTCCTGACTTGGGAATAGATAGGCAGAGGCGTTACATAAATATTTCCTCAGCTCCTTTTGCTCCATTTTAGGCAAGAAAATAATGTTGGGGTGTCCCTTCGCGAGTTTTTTCAGCTTTTTAGCCTCTGGGCCCTCGCCGATGAGTATAAGTTTTTTGTTCAATTTAATGCAGGCTTTAATCGCGAGGTCTAGACGTTTCCAATTGACAAATCGAGAAGTTGTGATGAAGTAATCTTTTTCCCTATTTGACTTTTTCGAAACAAATGTTTTAGTATCAACAGGCGGATAAATAATGGTCGATTCCCTCTTATAGTAACGCTTTATCTCTTGCTTGGCATACTCTGAAATGGTGACATAGTAATCTGGGCGTTTGGCAGCCTCGAAATCTCGCTTTCGCATCGGCTTCACAAAAATTTTCAAGCCTAGACGGGCGAGCGGGTTCAAGATGTCAAACCCGGGGTCTCTCATGTATTGGTCATATAGTCCCCAATAATATTGGGTGGGGACGTGGCAAAAGCAGATATGGGTAGTTTTTCCACGGCCTGTGGAAAACCCTGTTCGGTTTTTAAGATTTTGTTCGGTTTTTCCCTGTTCTACCTTCGTTTTGATGCCTTTGGCCTCGGCGCCAGTGACGGAAATTACTAAATCATAAGCTGTTAAATCTAATTTTCTGAAATAACGAGCGCGGAGCGGACCGATGAATTTTCGAAGGCAACTCGGAAAATACTGGAGATAGCCAGTTCTGACATCGGCATCGTTAAACCAATCGATACCCTTTTGGCTATATTTTGAGGTGTAAATAGGGGCGTCGGGGTACATTTTGTGGAGCTCGAGCAATACACGCTCGGCGCCACCGACGTTAATCAGCCAATCACAACATAAGGCTACGCTCAAACGAGCGGAGTCCTTTTCTCGGGGCGCGTCCGAAATACTCATTTGGCGCCTTTGCCGGTTAGAACGACCGCGATGGTGCGAAAGAGGATTTGGAGGTCCAGCC
>CAYRGP010000007.1:19730-24680 GCA_964423995.1 uncultured Candidatus Saccharibacteria bacterium | reverse complement strand
CTACTCGCGCTGCCGCGCTCCGTACCCCCTCGAAAACCCCTAACGGTTCTTCTTACATCTGCAATAAAATCACTGTTGCATCAAAATAAAATCTTTGGTATAATAGAGTAGTAATTTATGGCTAGCCAAAAGGAAGTAATTAAACTTACAGGTAAGGTTGTTGAGGCTTTACCGAATACCCAATTTCGGGTCGAGCTCGAAAATGGCCATATTATTATTGCGCACATGAGCGGGAAAATGCGCCAGCATTACATCCGTTTAGTGCCAGGAGATAAGGTGGATGTGGAGTTGACACCTTATGACTTAACCAAAGGTCGGATTAGTTTCCGACGTAAATAACTCCAGTAATATTAATCGCTGCAGAAAGATTACAGCGCATCTAAATACTGCAATTCCAGGGAAGAGTGGCCTTAAAATACCATCTTTAAGTCTAGTCTCCTCTTGGAGGATACGCAAAAAATCTGTTAGCAGCTAATAAAGAAAGGATCAAAAGCACTTATGAAAGTACGTGCAAGTGTGAAAAAGATCTCACCGGATGACATCATCGTACGCCGCAAAGGCGTCCTTCGAGTCATCAATAAGAAGAAACCTAAGAATAAGCAAAGGCAGGGTTAAGCATGGCAAGAATTGCAAGCGTCGTTATCCCTTCCGAAAAGCAGGTTTGGATTGCCCTTACCTACGTCTACGGAATTGGCAGAACGACTAGTAAAGCCATCCTTGCGGAGGCTAAAATAGAGCCTACCACTCGGGTGAAAGATCTCACCGAGGCTGACGAGCAGAAAATCAACGACATTATTTCTTCGAAATATCGTGTCGAAGGTGATCTGAAGCGCCTCGTAACCAATAATATCAAGCGCATTAAGGATATCAATTCTTATAAAGGTATCCGCCACAAGGCTGGTCTTCCAGTCAACGGCCAAAGGACCCGTACGAATGCACGGACTCGCAAGGGTAAGGCGATCGCGGTCGGTGGAGCGCAACCAAAAGCAGCAAGTAAGACTTAAAGGAGCACTATGGCTGAAGAAGAAATTAAGAAAGTGGAAGAAACTCCTACCGAGGCTAAAGAAGAGGCCAAAGCAGAGGTTAAAGCCACTAAGAAAGCGAAAAAAGGCAAGCGCCTCGTCCAATCTGGGCAGGTTCATATCAAAGCTACCTTTAACAACACTATCGTCAGCATCTCCGATAAGAACGGCGGGGTTCTCACCGCTTCTTCCGCTGGGGCCAATGGTTTCAGAGGTAGCAAGAAGGGGACAGCCTACGCCGCTGGAGTCGCTGCAGAAAAAGCGGCAGAAGCTGCCAAGAAAGAGCATGGTCTAAGCTCGGTTGACGTCTATGTCAAAGGTATCGGCCTCGGCCGAGATAGCGCTATTCGCGCCATCTCCACCGTCGGTATCCGCATCGATAGCATCACCGATGAGACACCAATCGCTCATGGCGGTTGCCGTCCTAAGGGAGAAAGGAAACCATAATGGCACGTGATAGATCTCCAATCGTAAAACAATCTCGCCGCGAAGGTTATGCTCTCGCTCCGAAAGCTCATAAAATTATGGCTAAAAAGACCGGGATTCCGGGTCAGCACGCCGATATGAGAGTTCGTGGTGGTAGCCTTTACCTAACGCAGCTCCGCGAAAAGCAGAAAGTTCGCCGCACTTACGGCTTGCTCGAAAAGCAGTTCGCAAAACTCATGAAAGAAGCCACCAGAGCCGAGGGTCTTACTGGCGAAAAACTCCTAGAGTTCCTCGAGCGCCGCGCTGATAACGTCGTTTATCGCGCCGGGTTCGCTCTGACTCGCCGCCAGGCTCGCCAGCTCGTTTCTCATGGGCATTTCCTATTGAACGGCAAAAGGGTGGATATTCCTTCCATTCGTCTGAAACCTGGTGATGTTCTAGAGGTCCGCGGAAAATCCGCCAAATCAGAATATTTCAAACACCTAGCCGATATCGTCGGTGCCGCTGGCGCCGCCCCTGTTAGCTGGCTGAAAGCTGACAGTAAAAAGATGAAAATTGAAATCACCGGCTTGCCGAAACGTGAAGAGGCAGAGGCTGGCATTAATGAACAATTAATCGTTGAGTACTACTCACGCTAAAGGAAGGAAGGGATAATAATGACAACTAAAGTAATTCACGAGGCGAATCTAGAGAGCGTAAACAAAATCGGCGAGAACAGCGCTGAGTTCGTTATCCGCCCGCTCTATTATGGCTACGGTAACACTCTCGGCAACTCTCTCCGCCGCGTTCTGCTATCTTCTATCAAAGGCGCCGCCATCACTTCCTTCAGTATTGAAGGTTCTACCCATGAATACACCGCTATCAAGGGTATTCGTGAAGACGTCGTTGATATCATGTTGAACCTCAAGAATGTCCGCATTAAGTCTCACTCGGATACTCCGGTCGAGCTCTTACTCGAAATCAAGGGTAAAGACCAGAGCGAGAAGGACGGCGACAAGCGTGTCGTAGCAGGAGACATCAAGACTACTGCTGACGTCGAAATCGCCAATCCTAACCAAGTGATTTGCCACATCGATGACCCAAATCACACTCTTAAAATGCATTTGATTGTCGAAACTGGCCGCGGTTATCTCAGTATTGAGAAGTCGGGCAAAGAGCGCATCCACTCCGATATGATTGCTCTCGACGCGGTATTCACCCCAGTTCTAAGGGTCCGCTACAAAGTCGAGAATACTCGTGTCGGCCAAGATACGAATCTTCAGCAGCTCAATCTCACCATTGACACTGATGGGACTATTACCCCAGAAGAGGCCTTTGAAGAGGCTGCTGCTATCCTCGTCAATCAATACACCGCTCTTGCTGGCAGCACGAGAGTCGAGTCCGCCCCTGCTCCTGGTTCCGACCAAGTCGAGGACGAGCCCGGTCTCATGATGCCAATCGAAGAGCTCGCGCTTTCTGCGCGCACCGCTAATGCCTTAATGAACAACGGTATCAAAACCGTTCGTGACCTCGTAATGCTCTCAGATTCCGATCTAAAAGAGCTCAAAGGTTTCGGCACTAAAGCATTAGATGAAGTCAAAGAAAAGTTAACGGAGTTGAATATCTAAATGCATCGTCATAGTTATAAAGGCCGCAAGTTCGGCCGCGAGACTGATCAGAGACGAGCACTGACTCGTGGGTTGATGTGCTCTCTGATTAAGTATCAGTCCATTACGACTACTCTCGCTCGTGCTAAGGAAATTCGCCGCGAGACCGAGAAGTTGATTACCCGCGCTAAGAAAGGCGGGCTATCGAATCGCCGCCTCATTATCGCTCGTCTGAACGATATTGAGACCGCGAATCTACTCATTGACGTCATCGCTCCCCAGATTACTCGGGATTCTGGCTATCTTCGGATTGAGCCCGCCGAGAATCGCAAGGGCGACAACGCCGAAATGGGCACTATCTCTTTCGTAGATAGCATCAATTTGGAAAAAACGGAAAAGAAGGAGGATAAATAATGAAAACTTATTCTCAGAAATCCGCCGAAATCTCCCGCGAGTGGTGGGTGATTGACGCTAGCACTTTGCCGCTTGGCAAACTCGCCGTCGTCGTCGCCGACAAACTCATGGGTAAGTCCAAAGTCACTTATACCCCTCACATCGACAATGGTGATTACGTCATCGTAACGAACGCTAAAAACCTCGTTGTGACCGGTAATAAGCTGACTGACAAGAAATATTATCGCCACAGCGGTTTTCCGGGCGGTCTCAAAGAGCTCCGGCTCGAAGAGGTCATCGAGAAAGACCCATCTGTAGCGATTAAGGCTGCCGTTAAAGGTATGCTCCCGAAGAATAAATTAGCCGCCGACCGCCTCGAGCGTCTACGGATCTTCGACGGAGCAGAACATCCTCACGCAGCTCAAGCACCAAAGGAGATTAAATAATGGCAGAACCTAAAGGAAAATACACCTACGGGCTAGGTCGCCGCAAGGCCGCTACTGCTCGTGCTCGCCTCTATAAAGGCAAAGGTGAAATCACAGTCAACGGCAAACCGGCTTTGGAATACTTATCTTCCGATAAGTCTAAATTAGCCGAGATTACCGACCCTCTGGCCCTTGCAGGCAAACAGAAGTCTTATGATATCACGATTCGCGTTTCTGGCGGCGGTCTCGCCGGCCAAGTCGACGCTATTAAACTCGCGATTTCCAAGGCTCTCGTCACTGAGGCCGCAGATCTTCGCCCAGTTCTCAAGAAAGCCGGGTTTATCAAGCGTGACCCACGCGAGAAAGAGCGCAAGAAATACGGTCTTCGTTCCGCCCGCAAGAAGGAACAGTTCTCCAAGCGTTAAACTTGGGATATCAAGTAGCCTGTGGCTACTTGTGCCGGAAGCTTCCGGTACGAGTAGCCCCAGGCTATTTTTATTCCTTAGTCCCCTAGAAGTTTTAAGATTTTCTTTTTAGACATCAGACCGACACTCCGGTCTATTTCCTCACCGTTCTTGAACAAAATCAAACAGGGGATTGAAACGACCCCATATCTCTCCGCGATAGCCGGCTCGGCATCTATGTCTACCGACAGAATCTTCGCCCCTTCTGGTAGCTCTTTTTCTGCCTCGTCCAAAATCGGCCGGAGCGCCTGGCATGGCCCGCACCACTCCGCATAAAAATCTACTAAGACTTTTCCTTGATAGTTTAAAACATCCTTTTCAAAATCCATAATTATCCTTTTCTTTATTATAACACAAAAACCGGACAAAAGCCCGGTTTTAAAGCTTAGATTTCCTCTGTACGATAGATGTATTTGACTTTCGTCTTGGAGTTCTTCGCGAGATTCACCATATTCTGAATTCGGCTAACAAGCGCTTTTACATCGCCGTTATAGAGCGAGATGAGCTTCTGTATGCCTTCAGAGTTGAATAGCGAGAGGCCATCGGTCAACCTGTTCGAGCCGTCTGCTAATTTCGACACGCCATCGGTCAGCGCCGGCACATTAGAGTTCAAATTGGAAACACCTGCATCCAA